>NZ_JBFHFD010000191.1:0-13655 GCF_041583735.1 Novipirellula sp. | reverse complement strand
CGGCGGAAAAGTAGGGATTAGCGGACGGCGGAAACTCAATTCGCGGTGGAGTCTGTTCCTGGATGGCAACACGGGAATCTATCATGCCCGAACTCGCTATGACGGTCGATTTGTTCATGTCAGGTCATCTCCCCCTCACGACGATCGCATTGGGCTGACGCGGCACGATAACGCTGTTTCGACGCAAGCAAGGCTTGAACTGACGCGTCAAATGAACGATTCCGTCTTCGTCAGTTTGACGTCCAATGTCCAGCACATGGCCTACGCCGGGCAGATGGATTACGGAACTCGCGTTGATTCGGTCCCCGACGGATCAACACTGTCCATCGACAGCGATGAATTGTTCAGTGCCACGGTTGGACTGCGGCTGACGATCTTCCGCTAACCGCGACGACGTTTCTTCATCACATAGCAACGCCAAGCCTCGTCCAAGGACGGTGGTCCGTGGCGTTGGTTGGGGCATGCTAAGATCGAAAGCCTTGTTTTTGTGGTGACCTCACTGGCGTCACGGTTTTCTCGCTTTGTCTAACAACTTGGTATCAACTAACCAATCACACATTCGCTGCGGCCAATCACCGGCGGCGTTTGTCGAGTCGGGACGGAATCCGAAGCCGTGGCCGGCGTTACTGTAGACATGCATTTCACAGGGCACATCGGCTGCCTTGTATTGCAAGTAAACCTTGGCCATCCCGATCGAGATGTCCTCGCGATCATGAAAACCAAACGCGATGAAGGCGGGCGGCATGCCGGGCTTTACCGTGAACGTGCTTGATTTGCCGGGGTAGATCAGCCCCTGGAAATCGGGGCGACTGCTGACTCGTTGGACCGGGTCGTCACTTTGCGGATTGCCGTCTTCGGGGTTCATCGCCGAATACGCCGCCAATTCGCCTCCTGCCGAAAAGCCGACGATGCCAATGCGATCGGGGGCGATCTTCCACGCTTCCGCGTTGGCCCGCACCGTGCGAATCGCGCGGCGGGTATCATCCATCGCATGCCCTTCTAAGGTGTAATGCGAGTCAGGTTCGCGGCACAGTCGATATCGCAGCACAAACGCCGCAATGCCATGCTCGGCAAACCACTTCGCGAGCGCATCGCCCTCGTGCCCCAAGCAAAGCTTTTGGTGGCCACCGCCCGGAGCGATCAAAATGGCGGTGCCGGTGGCCTGACCTGCGGCGGGCAAGTAGGGGGTGATCGAGGGGTGATGCACGTTGCTGACGTTGCGCCCGTCCAACGTTTCGGGTTCATGCATCCGCTCGACCGATCCAGGAGCACCGTCAGCCCAAAGCGGAATTTTGGCGGGCGAATCGGTCGCAAAGCAAGGAACTGTATAGAGAACCGAAAGGCACAGGGCCAAGCAAATCATTCGATAACGTGTCATATCGCGAAGTCATCTCTAGGTGGTTTGAATTTCCACGTCATTGTAACCAATTCCAGTAGGCCGGATCCGCAGTGGCAACTAATTCACATCCAACCCGCCGCTGGCAGAGTTGCATCGCTAACGTGACTTGATCCGGCCTACCGAACTAACTGCTAAAGCGGCGAATTCGTTGGACTATACTTGGCGTTTCAAAATTCCTTTATGTTGCTGAGTTCCGTTTTGAGGACGTCCAATTTGATTTCCTGTTTTCGCAGGCCGCTGCAGGTCGTTGCTTTTTCGGTGCTGTGTTTGCTGTGCTGTGGCACCGGTAACGCTGCGGTCAACGTGCGAGACTTTGGGGCCAAAGGGGATGCGGTGACGGACGACACCGCAGCGATTCGGGCCGCCTTTGCTGCTTCGCCGCACGTTCATTTTCCCGCAGGCGTTTATGTGATCAGCGATGGAATCGATCTGCCTCGCAGCGCTCGATTGACCGGTGACGGTTCACCGGCTCTTGGCACGTTTCCGCTACGTGATGACAAAGAGTATTTTGCCGAAGGAAAACGACACCTGCTGCCGGGCACGACGCTGTTGTTTCGTGGCACCGCCAACCGATCGATTCCAACCCTCCGGCGCGATCGATTTAAGTCGCTGCGTTATGCACTGAAAACGCAGCCGCAGTCGAGCTTTTCAATCCAGCAGTTGGCGATTGCACTGGATATGACCGTGATCGATTCGATGGGCCGACGAACCACACCTGCCACCGATCAACGCTCGGATTGTGATGTCGGACTGCTGATCGATGATTCGTACGCGGGCACTGTTCGTGATGTGCAAGTCTTTGGGCACTGGGCCAAGGCAGGGATGAGCATCGTCTCGCGAGGGCTGGGCGACAATCCGGACTACAACGCGTTTTGGAATTCGTCGTTTATGGGCGATGTGGGGGTGGCGCTACTCGGTTCGGACCATGAAGATGGGCCCGGTTTATCAGGAACTCAGTTCCACGGTTGCCGTCTGTTTGCAAACGATCATCACGATCGAGCCTCGCAGCACTTTGGTACCGCGGCGCTCTATATCGATGGACGCACCGCTGGGAAGCGAGCGGATTTGAACGGACATTCGTTCTTTGGCGGCTGCATTCGTACCTACAACGACGATGCCGTGGTTCTGGACCATGCATCGAATTTGTCATTTCACGGCGTCGTGTTTGAATTGCCGTCGTGGAAGGGAAGTGGTGATTCACCGAGGCACCCATCGGGCCGAATCGTGGGGACCGCGAACACACGCGATGTGTACCTGTTTGGTTGCCGGATGCACGACATCGGTCTGGACGCGCTTGCGGGTGGGATGCTTGATGGTGCCGTGATTGCGATACCGGACCGGTTTGGTGCCGCTTCGCTAAATCGATCCGGTCACACCGTGCGATTGTTTACCACGCCCAAAAAGGGAGCCGTGATTCAATTGACCGACGAAGGAGACACGACCAACAGCGGCCGCATCCTGAGTGAAACGGGAGGGGCGCCGTAGCGGCATTGGCTTTTTTCGTTGCACGGTGGCTTCACGGTGGCTTACGGCCTGTGTGACCAGTGGCAATTGATTATTCTAGCGGTGCGGCGCAAGCCGGGGCCGCTAAAGCTTTAGTATTGACGTCGGATATTAGGTGGGAGTTTTACTTCCGGTCTCTACTGCAGTTACCTTCGTTGGTGGAGAGGTGGCAGAAAACCAACACCATCGATGTCACTTCGCTTCCTGCGCCGCGGGGGCAGCCGCTTTCCAGCCCGCGTGGCTAGGGCTTTTTGGCTTCCCAGATGTGCGAGTCGTTCAGCAGTTCGTGATAGTGAGTTTTCAGCCGTTTGCTTAGCTCGTCCAGTTTTTCGGGCATCGACGCGGACAGATCGTTGCTCTCGTCGACATCGTCAGTGATCCGGAAGATCTGGAAATCGGATAACTCCGCCGCCTTGACTTCCGTCTCATTTTCGGTGGTCACATTGTTGTACTTGCCGATATTCAGTTTGGCCAAAACTTTCCATTCGCCATCACGCATCGCAACTCGCCGTTCATTCAGCGCGTTGTAATAAATCCAGAGTAGTGGTTTCGCGCGGTTTGGAGCTTCGTTTTTCAGTGCGGGTAGGAAATTAGTTCCATCCAGCACAAGGTCCGCCGGAGGCGTTGTCCCAGCAAGCTGGCAAAACGTTGGCAAAAAGTCCAGCGAAGACACCGGATGATGGACTACTTGGTCAGCCTTGATACGATCCGGCCAACGCATGATGCCGGCCACGCGAAAGCCTGCGTCGGTGGTCCACAGCTTCATACCGCGAAGCGGTGTCGCTCGGCCATAGGAACGACTCGCGCGGCGATAGCGATTGAGTGTCTCGGGCCCATTGTCGGCCGTGAAGACGAGTAGGGTGTTCGAGTCGACGTTCAAGTCCTTTAGCGCGGTCAGCAAGCTGCCGACCGCCACATCCACATTGGCCACATTGGCAAAGTATTGGGCTTCGTTTTCATTTTGAGCCTCTTCGGAATATTGATCGACGAGTTTTTGGGGCGAGGCAACCGGTTCGTGAGGCTCGTGAAAGGCGACGTACATAAAGAAAGGTTGCTCGGGTGCCTCAGCCTGCTGGCCCTTCAACCAATTGACGGCTTCGTCGACCACGATTTGGCAGCTGTATCCCTGCAGCGGACCGACCGGCTCACCGTTGCGAACAAAGTTTTGTGGATTCTCGTGCGATGGGCTGGCGTTGTTCTGGGTGCCAAACCAATGATCAAAACCAGCACTGTCGGGTTGAGGTTGCTGTGGCGAGTTGAACTTTCCGTTGCAGTGCCATTTGCCCGACATGCAAGTTGCATATCCCACTTGTTTCAGCAGTTGCGGGATCGTGACTTCCGTGGATCGCATGTACACATTTCGTCCGCCGGGGATGAAATCGTAGATGCCGGCACGATTAGGACTGCGACCGGTTAACAATCCGACTCGCGAGGGTGAACAGACCGGTGCCGCGGAATAGAAGTTGGTGAAGCGGACGCCTTCCTCTGCCATGCGGTTCAAATGAGGCGTCTTGATCGATGGATGGCCGTAGCACTCGAGATCGCCATAGCCGAGATCGTCACACAAAACCACGACAATATTAGGTTGGTCCGCTGCCTGTAGCTGCACATCAGTCTGACCGATAACGATCAGACAGAATAAGAACAGCGCAGTACGAACGGTAATCATCTCGAGCCGTTTCATCATGGTTTCCTTTTATCGTGCGCACGTGCGGGGCGGTGCTGAGTTGGTTGAAAGTCAAGTTGTCGTCGGAGTTGCGAGCCGCAGGGGGTGACGATCCTGCCGGACGCCGGGGGCGACAATGGATGGTGGTGTCATTTTGCCTTAGCGGGAGTCCAGCGGGGTGGATTATTGTCTAAAACTCGCCGGATTTCAAAATTCTTTCCAAGTTTGATGTTTTTGTTGTTTGGATTTCCCGCCGTATTTCCATCCTTTTCGTTCGCATCGCGGGTGGCCATTTCCAGGCCACCGCTGATTCAAATTCATAATTCAAAGGATTCGTTGATGGAAGCAGGTAGAAAGCGGGTGGTACGAAGAGGCTTCACGCTTGTGGAATTGTTGGTTGTGATCGCAATCACCGGGGTGTTGGTCGGACTGTTGCTACCGGCGGTCCAAGCCGCACGTGAAGCCGCCCGTCGAATGAGCTGCAGCAACAATTTCAAGCAAATTGGGCTGGCGATGCACAACTATCACTCCGCCTACAATCAGCTGCCGATGCAGATGGGTGGTACTGGCAACGGCGGCCTGAGTGATGTGGATGCTCCGAGCAACCCGGTTCGATCGGACATTGCCGCTCTCGGCCGCTTGAGTTTTTTAATTGGGTTGACTCCGTTTTTCGAGCAGCAAGCATTGTGGGAACAGATCAGCAATCCCAATCAAGAATTGGTGGGCGGAGGCGTCAAGTCGCCTGCGTGGCCGTCGATGGGACCTGCTCCGCATCCCAACACCAATACGTATGTTCCGTGGATGACGGAAATCCCGGCGTTGCGTTGTCCGAGTGACCCAGGCGTTGGGCTGCCGGCTCAAGGGCGGACGAACTATGGGGCTTGCACTGGCGATTCCAATTACTGGCACGAACAAGGACCTGTCAGCGACGCGCTGGTGCCCCAATCTGGCAATGCGACCAACTTCCGTCCGTCGGATCGTGGGTTCTTTGCCCCGCGAAAAACGACGATGTTTCGAGACATCCTCGACGGGATGTCCAACACGATCGCGGCTGGGGAAATCATCACCGATTTGGGCGATCTCGACACTCGTGGCCGAATGCGGAACGACAACTCGTTTCAAAACGTTGGGCCTGGGGGAGTTCGGACCAAGTTCGTGGATCCCGCACGACCTCAGTTTTGGCAGTCTGGCGCAAGCGGGCTTCCTAGCGGTGCGGGCGAAGGCCGAGGTTATGAGTGGGCCAACGGCTACGGTATTTATTCGCAGATGAAAACGATGGCGCCCCCAAACACACCTTGTGTGATGGGCGGTTGGACGCAAAGTAGTGGTTTGTTGCCTCCTGCGAGTCGCCACCAAGGCGGCTGTCACATTCTAATGGGCGATGGAGCTGTGAAGTTTGTGACCGATGCGATTGAATCTGGTAACCAAAGCACCGGACCGGTCTGGCGAGATGGCACCGGCATCCGGGCTCCGGGGGCAGCGAGTCCGTACGGCTTGTGGGGCGCGTTGGGCACGCGGGCAAGCAAAGAAATCATCGATTCTGCTTTTTAGCAGTAGGTGTATAGCAGCGTGAACGATGAAGTTAATCCTCGAGTTTGCTCTGAAATCGGGTGAGCTCGAGGGTTGTTGATGTTTTTTTAATTTTCACCACTTTTGTAGAAGGCGATTTCGGTGAAGCTTGCCAATGGGTTGATGTTGTTTTGTCTAGCGGCCGGGTTGACGGTCGCAGGTTGCGGTGGGAAAGCGGAAAACGAGGTGATCGTGGCTGATCCAGATATAAATTATGCCGGCGAGTATCCTGATGAATACGAAGCACCGTCGTACAAGTAGAATGATGGTTTAGCAGGAGTAAATCATTGAGCGAAACCACACGCTCGCATCGAGATCACGTTCACGGGTTGTTTATCAAACACTCGCCGTTGATACGTGGTTTTATCCTAAGTTTGTTGCCCAACATGAGTCGTGCGGATGACGTTTTGCAGGAAACATTTCTCACGATTTCGGACAAGGCGAATGGCTTTGCGATCGGAACTGATTTCGTTGCGTGGGCGTGCACGATCGCCAAATACAAGGTTTTAGAAGAATGTAAACGGCACGGCGGCAAAGCGACCGCCGTGCTGTCGCCTGAGGTGGTCGAAGCACTGTGTGTGGTGCAACATCCATCGACGGACGATCGCGAGGGCGAGAAGCTGCAAGCTTTGACAATGTGCTTAGACACGCTGCCGCCGTCGATGCGTCGTGCAATCGAACTGCGTTACACACGCGCTCACACTGCGTCGGAAATCGCATCGTTGTTCGAATGGAGTACCGATTCGGTGTACGTGATTTTGTCTCGAGCGCGAGCCGCACTGGAAAAATGTATCAACATTCGTCTCAAAACGGATGAGGTTTAGTTCAATGGACCGTGATCGATTGGTGAAGCTGCTCGGTTTGTACTTCGATGAAGGATTGACCGAGGAAACGAAGCAAGAGCTGGAGCGGATGTTATTGGCATCGCCCCAGGCAAGAGAACTCTTTTGGCAGAAGGCGAAAATGCACTCGATGCTTCGCCAGCAAGGTCAAGAAAGTTGGGGAAGTGAGCAGGGATCTGCGAATCCGTCGTCCCAAAAACAATCGCCACCCGTCGACAAGTCCGATGCGTTCCGTGGGGCTGTGGATCGCGATCATCATCCAACGTTGGTATCGCTACGCGAACATCCGAACACGGAAGAACGCGGTGTCATTTCGAAAAACACGCTTACCCGCTTGGTCACCCTGCTACTTGCCGCATGCGTGTTGGTTGCCGTGGGGTTGCAATTCTATAGCAGTCAACGTTCACAAATCCAAGTCGCCGAGCAACAGGCAGCTACCGGCGATGTGCCTCGTTATCGCCAGCGTGATGGAAGCGAAACCGAGCATTGGGTGGCGTTATTGCGGAAAGCGGTTGATGTGCATTGGATTGATGCCGATTCGGCGCCCAACCTTGGTGAACCGATGCCGCCGCGACGCATTCAGTTCGAAAGTGGATTGATGGAAATCCAAACCACCAGCGGTGCGTTGATGGTTCTCGAGGGGCCCGCCGACTTGGAAATCATTAGCGACATGGAAGTCCGCTGCCGGCAAGGACGGTTTCGAGTGGATGTTCCACCGCCGGCTGAGGGTTTCCTTGTTCATGCACCGTTTGTCAAAGTGGTTGATCGCGGCACCGCGTTCGCCATGAATATCAATCCAAACGAAGAAACCGAAGTCCACGTGATCGACGGTCTGGTTGAACTTGTGTCGCCAACGGATACCGATTCGATGCGTGAATTGCGAAAAGGCGACTCGGTCAGCGTTGCCTCGGCGGGGGCGTACCGGGACATTCCATCGCAGTCAAACTCATTTCCTTCGGAATCGCAAATCCGTTCACGCAGTCGTGGCGCAAATGTGGTGCGGAAACTCGCATGGCAACGACGGCGTGACGCTTTGATAGAACATCCGGACTGTTTGGTCTATTTCGATTTCAGCAGGTCGGAACATGGGGAAACGGTGCTTACCAATCATGCGGTCCACGCGGAAAAGGTTGACGACGGAACCATCGTCGGTTGCAACCGGGCGCAAGGACGATGGCCGGGAAAAGAAGCGATTGAATTCAAGAGCATGTCGGATCGAATTCGGTTCTCGCTTCCTGGTGTCCATACGACACTCACGTGTATTACCTCGGTACGATTGGACGCGTTGGATACATCAATCAGTTCGTTGCTGACGTCCGATGGTGATCTGGTGGGCGATTTTCGGTGGTGGATTGCACCGGAATCTGCTGACTCGGCTCGTCTGTCTTTCGAACGACGCGAACGTTCGCTACGCAGTGAAGTTCAGGCTTACCCTAGTTCACCGGTTTTCCGGCGTTCGCAACTTGGTACTTGGGTGCAGTTGGCATTTGTTTGGGATGGTGAACAAGGGACGGTCCGCCAATACGTCAATGGTAATCTTGTGTCAAACGAACCGATTCGTTTTTTCGGGCTCGACCATGCTCGGATGTTGCGACTTGACAAGGTTGAAATTGGCAACAGCTCGCTGATCGGTGGATCCTACGATACTCCGGTTCGCAACTTCAATGGTCGCATGGATGAGTTTGCGATTTTCAGTTCGGCACTGAATCCACAGGAACTTCTTGCCTACTACGACTTGGCAAAGGTGTCTTGGAGCAACACGGCAGACGACAATCGCTGGAGCGAACCGACCAATTGGTCATTAGGGATTTTGCCAGCGCAGCACGACGTTGTTCGAGTCGACCGATCGGATCGTGACAAGTTGATTGTCAACGACGAAACGATCGGAAACCTCAAAGCCATCCATGTTGGAACGGCGAGGGGCGAAAAAGGGGAAATCGATATCCTCGGTGGCACGATCACGGCGACCGTCAATTCAAACAGCTACACTCGCGTGGGGGTTGCCGGCGGTGACGGTGCCGTGAAGCAATTCGATGGCAACGTTAAAGTGAACGCTTTGCAAATTGGGCTCGATAAGGAGTCACAAGGGAACTATGAAATGAGTGGCGGCAAGTTGTTGCTGATGCGTGGCGTCAAATTGTCCAATAGCAGTTTGGAGGTTGGCAGTCAGCAGGGCGTTGGATCATTCGAGATTTCCGCAGGTTCGCTAGAATCACGCGCCGGTGTGACGCTCGGTTACGGCGATGGTATGGGGACGTTCCGTGTACGTGGCTCCGACGCTTCGAAGATCCGCATTGGATCGTTTGGTAGTTTCGATGGATTTTGGATCCAAAATACGGGCAGCACCCTAGCGGCATTGATCGATGATCGAGGGGTTAGCACCATTTTTATCGACGAAGTTGGCAACGACGGAGGCGGTGATGTGACGTTTGCTGACGGCGCGCTGTTAGACGTTGGTTTCGTTGGCGATTTCCAGGTTGGTTCGTGGGACGTCATGAAATGGGACGGAAAACTCAACGACCATGGATTAAGATTTGCCGAGGGAGTGGATCAAAGTGTATGGAGTTTTCAGTTCGTCGATAGCGATTCATCAGGCGATCCCGATACACTTCGCGTGACTGCGGCGAGATGATTGCCCCGCCCACTCCTCTTCCCCACCTTTCTTTTTAACTTTCTTGAGTGCATTTCATGCGGCTGATCCTTCAAATTTGCGGCCTTCTGCTTTTCTCGATATCCAATCCGGTTGCATTCGTGATCGCCGAAGAGGTCAGTTCGAAAGCACCTCCGCTTTCGCCTGCCGAATCGATCGCAACGATGAAAATTCAACCGGGATACCGTTTGGTGCCTGTTTTGGTGGAACCCGAAATCGAGGAACCGGTTG
This sequence comes from Novipirellula sp., assembly GCF_041583735.1. Taxonomy (NCBI): domain Bacteria; kingdom Pseudomonadati; phylum Planctomycetota; class Planctomycetia; order Pirellulales; family Pirellulaceae; genus Novipirellula; species Novipirellula sp. The sequence continues at coordinate 3,795 of NZ_JBFHFD010000191.1, read as the reverse complement.
CGGCGGTGTGGGATGGGAACGGTCGCATGTATGTGATCGAGATGCGAACCTACATGCAGGACATCGATGGCAAGAACCAATTGAAACCCACCAGCCGTGTGTCGCGGCACGAGGACACCGATGATGACGGCATTTATGACAAGCACACGGTGTTCGCGGACAATTTGTCATTACCACGTATGGTGTTGCCGCTGTTGGATCGCGTCATTATCGCTGAAACCAACACGCTCGACTTGAAAAGTTATCAAGACACCGACGATGACGGCGTCGCCGATCGAATTGAAATGTGGTGCGAGCGAGGGCGTGTAGGCAACAATCTAGAACATCAAACCAGTGGGTTGATATGGAACATCGACAATTGGATCTACGCCACCTACACACATGAGCGGATTCGATTTACCGATGGAAAAGTAATTCGTGAACCGTTGCCGCATGGATCGGGGCAATGGGGTTTGACTCACGATGACGAGGGCCGCATTTTCTACTCAACAGCCGGTGGCGAGAATCCCGCGATGGATTTTCAACGACCGATTGTTTACGGGAAACTTTCACTTCGTGGAGAGCAGGCAGACGGCTTCCGCGAAGTCTTTCCCATCGACAACGTCCCTGATGTCCAGGGCGGGCCGAAACGGCTTCGCGACGACAACACGTTGACCGTCTTTTCGGCCTGTTGCGGCCAATCGGTTTATCGTGGTGACCGAATGCCTGCAGATTTCCAGGGCGATTTGTTGATTCCCGAGCCAGTGGGGCGATTGGTCCGCCGTGCGAAGGTCACGAATGATCAAGGGCGAGTGGTCGTCTCGAACGCCTATGATCGCAGCGAGTTCATTGCCGCGACCGATCCCAATTTCCGTCCCGTCAACAGTGCGACCGGTCCAGATGGGTGTCTGTATATCGTCGATATGTATCGAGGGATTATCCAAGAAGGAAACTGGGTTCGCGAAGGATCGTATCTACGCGAAGTGGTAAAGGAATACGAACTGGAAAAAAATATCGGCCGTGGGCGTATCTATCGTGTCGATCATCAAACCACCCAGCGTGGCCCGCAGCCAAGAATGCTTGACGAAACACCTGCTGAGCTAGTAGCTCATCTCTCGCATCCCAACGGTTGGTGGCGCAGCGAGGCACAGAAGTTGATTGTGTTGCACGGCGACCGCAGCGTGGTGCCCACGCTAGAAACGATGGCAACCACTCACGAAAACCCATTGGCAAGACTGCATGCGATGTGGACGCTTGAGGGACTCGATGCGGTCAAGCCAGCGTTGCTAATCGAGGCTTTGGCGGATACCGATTGGCGAGTCCGCAGTGCAGCGCTGAGAATCGCCGAGCCGCGGATGGCAACGGATCGTTCGCTCGACAATGCGATCGAAAAATTGATGGATGACGAAAGTCCCGATGTTTTGATTCAAATGATGCTATCGATCGGTCACGGGCGTCATCCTCAGGCTGCGGCGTTGACTGAACAGATTGTGGCATCGCACATACAGAACTCGGCGATTAGCGAATTGCATCGCCAGATCGTTGCCAATCGTGAAGAGGCGTTGGCGGAACAGCGAAAACTCGAAGAACTACGCCGACGCAACAGGGCGCTCGCCGAATCGGTCGAGCGAGGCGCGGTCACCTACAAGACGCTCTGCACCGAGTGCCACGGTGCCGATGGACGCGGACAGCATTCCGCAGACAACCGTGATCTTGTGTTGGCGCCACCCCTTGCCGGTTCGGCCCGTGTGTTGGGGCACAAAGAACGGTTGACGCGAATCTTGCTGCATGGGTTGGTGGGGCCCGTCGACGACAAGACGTATGCGGCGGGGTTGATGTTACCAATGGGAGCACACGATGATCGCTGGGTTGCCGATGTGGCTAACTTTATTCGCAACCAGTGGGGAAACAAAGCTTCGTTGATCCAACAAGCGGATGTGGCTCGAATTCGTGCTTATTCGTCTGGTCGCATCGGGCCATGGACGCTTGCCGAATTGAATTATTTCGACCCTGCGGAACTTGATCGGAATCAATGGATGATAACAGCTAGCCACAATGCTAAAAATGTATCGGCGGCGATCGATGGCAAGGCAAAAACGCGGTGGGATACGGCGACCTACCAAAAACCGGGAATGTGGTTTGCCGTCGAATTTCCCAAGCCGATCCGATTGATGTCGCTCCATTTGGATACCCAAGCTTCACGAGCGGACTATCCACGCCAATTCGTGGTCCACGTTTCGGTCGATGGCAAGGACTGGGGCGATCCTGTTGCCAATGGGGTTGGCGATGGTCCAATCACCGTGGTCGAACTGGATTGTCCCGAACCGGTCAAACACGTCCGCATCGCGCAAACAGGCAAGGCACCAAAGAACTATTGGTCGATTCATGAGTTGTCGATCAAGGGGATGTCGGCGGATGCCAAGCCAACCGAATCGCTGGCCCAAACGCTTGCCGATGCCGATCCAGATCAGCTAGCCGCGGAGGCCCGGGCACATGGTGATCCAAGAGCCGGAGCCGTGCTGTTCTATAACCCCGCATTGTCGTGTGCGAACTGCCACGATCCTGCCAATGGCCCGCGGTTGGCCCCGGATCTGGCGTCGCTGCGAGATGGTGTGACTGACCGATTTCTTGTCGAATCCGTACTGACGCCATCGAAGGACATTCGCAAAGAGTATTCGCAATGGATGGTGTTGACCGTCGATGGGGTGAGCTTGATGGGATTCAAGCAGAGTGAAAGCGACGAAACACTTGTATTGAGCGATCCGGCGAGCGGAAAATTGATTCCAATTGCGCAAGACGACATCGAGTTTTCCAAACTATCGACCCTCTCAGCGATGCCGGCAGGATTGGTCAATCCGTTGGCCAGCAAGCAGCAATTTCTCGATTTGGTCCGGTTTCTGATGGAGATCAACGGCGGCGGCGAAGAGTCGTTACAAACGATGACCAGCGGAATTCGTCCAGCGAAGGGGAATGCGACGACGCACTAAGACGAATTCGCTGAGCTCGATTTCGCTCGGTCGTGGATCATGCTCGCGCTCGAACCGGTGTCAGCGACCGCGACGTTGCCATTCCGGTTTTCCGATCCCGTGCATTCGGCCTTGCTCGTCTTCTTGGGCGGTAACGCCTAGCACGATATCGAAATTCACGGCCAACTCACCGATCGTTGAATCCACAAGCGGTTTGAAATCACCGAGGACCGTTTGGCGAGATTTGGGATCGATGCGGCGAAGGATGCCGTCGCGTTCATTCTCGGGATGTCCCTTGACGTAGAGCTGCGTCGTCAAGATGCGGTGGCCGCTCTTGCTGACCCCAAAATGGATATGCGGCGTTCGCCCGGGATACGGCACCGGTTTGATCGTGCGGAAGTAATACTGGCCTTTGGAATCGGTCAAGAAACGACCATAGCCCTGAAAATTCTTGTCTTGATTGACGCGGTTGGTTGTGTCGTTGGTGTTGATGTAGACCGCGTTATTATCGACTTGCCAAATTTCGACAAACGCGTTGCGTACGGGGTTGCCTTTGGCGTCCAACACACGTCCGCTCAGGTGAGTGATCTCGCCTACCGCCGGCGTGATTGAATCGTTGATCACCAACAAGTCGTTGTCGGTATCCAGAGGCATCTTGTTGGGATAAAACGGCCCCTCGGTCTGTGGCGGAGTCTCGATCAGTTCGGCGAACACGGTCGATGTGGACATCGCGGTCGCTGCCAATGCGATTCCACCTTTCAACATTTCGCGACGACCAACGACACCGCGAACAAAGCTGCGGGGACCAATAAATTGGGGGCGGATCATGGGATTTTCTCGACCTGCGTTT
>NZ_JBFHFD010000190.1:0-13672 GCF_041583735.1 Novipirellula sp. | reverse complement strand
GGAACCGATGAACAAATTGATGTCTGCTTGATGTTGCTCGAAAACTACTTGAAGAAAAACGCATGACACGCACCGCAACGATCGCTCGCAAAACGGGCGAAACCGATATCCAATTGACGCTGAACCTCGACGGCGATGGCGGCGGCACACGCGCATCGGGCATCGGTTTTCTCGACCACATGCTCGACCTGCTTGCCAAACACGCGTTGATCGATTTGGATGTAACGGCGAAAGGCGATCTTCATGTCGACGATCATCACACCGCCGAAGATATCGGCATCGCACTTGGCCAAGCGATGCACGAAGCGTTGGGCAACCGAGCGGGAATCCGACGCTATGGGCACTTCACACTGCCGATGGACGAATGTTTGGTGACCGCCGCGGTGGATCTCGGTGGCCGCTATGCGTTTGAGTACCACGCGCCGATTGCTGCGGCAAAGATCGGCACATTTGACAGCGAATTGGTGGAACATTTCTGGCAATCGTTTGCGGCGAATTCGCACAGCAATCTGCACGTCGTGTTGCACCACGGCCGCAACTCGCACCACATCGCCGAATGCGTTTTCAAAGCGACCGCACGAGCGATCCGGATGGCGGCTGAAAGCGACCCACGAAGCGATGCGATCCCAAGCACCAAAGGCGTGCTATAGCGACGGATCGATCAAAACCGGTGCCCTGAGACGCGATTCGATTAGGTGAGTGATGGAATTTATCTGGAATGACGGCGGGCGGGCAGCCAGCGGGTTTGTGGGACTGACCGGCGACTGCGTCACTCGTTCGATCGCGATCGCCACGGGAACAAGTTACCGCGATGTCTATCGCGAACTTGGTGAGGTGAGCAATAAAACCCCTCGCAATGGAGTTTGCACGCATCATAGCGAGGCTTACTTAAAACAGCTGCGTTGGCAATACACACCGGGCCGCGGACAGCGGTTCCTTGCCGACTCGCTGCCCAAAGGGGTCGTGGTGGTTCATTTGGAAATGCCCACACGACGACGTCACGGTCACTTCTGTACCGTGATTGATCACGTGATCCATGACACGTGGAACCCCAGCGAAGAACCCGACTATCAAATCGTGGGTTACTGGACGTGTGTGGCGACGGCGAGTGAAACCACCCTGCCCTGCCCTGCACCGGGGTCATCGCAAAATGCCGAGCAGGTGACGACGCAAAAGGAATTCGACAAGATCCTGCATCGGCTCCGCGCGTTGGACAGCACGGCCAACAACCACGCCAGCACCGAAGGCGAGAAACGCAATGCGTTGCGAATGATGCAGAACTTGATGCTGCGACACAACCTGTCGCGCGAAGACATCCGCGACGATGACAATGTCGAAAGCGTCTGCTTTACCCGTCGAGCGTGCCCGGTCAACGGACGCCGAGCCTGCGCGTGGGAAAAATGGCTAGCCGCCTACTTGGTCACAGAAATCTTCCCGATGACAGGCTGGTATTACGGAGTCAAAGGCAATCGGACCTTGTTTTGGTTCTACGGGCCGGTCGAGGACGTCCAGAACTGTATCACGCTGTTTCGAGAACTGTTACTGACGATAGCGACGGCGGCCCAATTGCAATACGGCGGCCATTCGCGTGGCAGCGGAGCGTCGTATGCCGAAGGCTATGTTCGCGGTCTGCCTCGCCACCATTCGTCTGACGAAGATGACGCCGGCCAACCGAGCGAAGTGGTCAGCGAAACCGCCTTGGTGCATGCTCGCACGATGGCGGTTCAAGACGCCGCACGAAAATGGCTTCGATTGGAATGCGGCGTCTCGATCGTGACAACGTACGGAAGCGGCCGCAATCAACACGATCCGGCTGCGGCAGATCGAGGCAAGCGGCACGGCGCGAAACATGACGTCACCGCCGAGAACGGCCGCAAACGGCTTGGATTCTCCTAAGGCGGCTTTGCATGACTCCTATACTGCTGGCGCGGGCAAGTCTAACCACCGCGGCGACGTCCTCTGCTGCCATAAGTACTGTCTGTACGCACTGTCGTTGACGGATCATCTCTGGCGCCCGGTCATAACGGTCGCCGTTGATTCGGGTTTCAGCATCCAAATGGCAAACGGGTGAGACAACGCATTTCGACTAATGGGGGGATCCACCCTGACACCGCTACTAGAAACAGGTCATAATGGCGGCAGACAGTCACGTAACGAATACCGTCACGTAACCAATACTCATGGAGGATGTGATGATCTTGTTCAAGCACTCATTCCGCCCCGGCGATTGGGTGATTTATCGCAAACAGAAGAGCAGTACCACGCCCGGCCCACGTGCTGAAAATGTGCACGCGGCGTCCAAGGGCAATCTGTATCGTTACACCGTCGATAAGTACTGGGTCGTCGAATCGATCACCGAAGAGGGCCGCGTCTTGCTTCGCACCCGCCGTGGCAAACGTCACACCGCAGACCCAAACGATCCTCAACTACGAAAAGCTCGTTTCTGGGTACGATGGCTCTACCGTGATCGCTTCGAGGCGGCCCAGTCGGGTGCCGAGACGACCAATGCCCCCAGCGGAACCTCAACCGATTCACGGGCCGACGATCCACCAGCCAACGATTGAACGAGCGACCGAGACTCGGCCCACTCCGTGTTTTGCGAAAGGTCTTCGCGATTTCCATTCGCTTCGTCGACGCGCGAAAAAGGCAACCGACGGGGGAAAAGGAGTGTCTCGGGGGGAAACTGGCGAAAGTCCGCTTGCTCTGCGATCTCCTGTTCAATCCGACGGCCACTGCGACGAGCGCACCTTCGGAGCAAAGAGAGGTTAAATGATGGAAGGTTAGAAAATGGGGATGCATGGGCGCGCCGTGCCGGACGCGGACGCTGATGGCCTTCTCCTTTTTCTGTCGCCCGCATCATTTTGCCATTCTTTTGGCAGCGAGATTTGACGCATGCTTACCACCTGAATCAGAGAAATCGGATGAATCAAGTTAGATGTAACCTGATCGTCATTCGGTCGCACCAGGCAGAGCAAGCATCCTCGTTCTATTCTGCCCTAGGACTCGAATTCCTTAAGCACCGACACGGCAATGGTCCGGAGCACTACGCAGCCGAACTGGAAAACTGCACGTTTGAGATTTACCCTCTTGCCGCCGATGCTCCGCCAACGACCGAGACTCGCATCGGATTCGCAGTGTCAGACGTTGAGACTGCGTTTTCTGACTTATTACGCGCTGGCGGTAAATCCATCCGTCCCCCCAAACCGTCCGCCTGGGGGCTACGTGCCGTGGTAAGTGATCTCGATGGACATCGAATCGAGTTGACACAAACGCAATAGTGGTCCCAAGAATCGAAACTAAACTTGCGCTATCTAAACTACCTCGGAATGCCGAGTTTCTAACTGCCAGCCACGAGCCTTCAACCGTTCCGATCATCCGCCGAAAGTCTTGACGACTTTCGCTACGAGAGCCGCAAAGATGGCCGAAAGTCTTGACGGCTTTCGCTACGGGGACGGCAAAGGTGACCGAAAGTCTTGGCGACTTTCGCTACTGCAACCATTACTTCGTCGCCACTTCGTTGGATTCTGACTCATTGGCTTTCCAGCCTAGCTTGTAGGCGGCGGCTTGGGCTTGGCGGCTGTAGTCGATCGATTCGCCTAAAATCCGCGCGGCTTCTTGGTCGGCGTGAAAGCCTTTCGAATTTTCGCTGCTGATGTAGTCCAATCGCCACATCGCTTTGCGCTGCAGATCACGGATCGGTTTTATCTGAGCTTCGGTGGCACCGTTTTCTTGTGCCATCACGATCGCATCGAGCATCTCGGTCATGGCGACAGCCGCGCGATCGATAAGAGCTCGTGTGCGATCCTGGATCGTATCGACGCGTGCTTGCAACTCGGTCTCGGACACGTTGTGACACGTCTGACACGCCTTATTGATATTCAGCATCGGGCTGCGAACCCAGTGGCTACTGACTTTGGTTGCTCCCTGCTTCTCGTACGGCATGTGACAATCACTACAACTGACTCCGGCGCGAGCATGAATCCCCTGGCTCCACAATTCAAACTCAGGATGCTGAGCCTTGTAGACCTTGGTTCCGGTTTCTTTGTGGACGAAGTCGTAGAACTCGCCACCGTCATCGGGGAATTCTGTTTCATCCCATTCCTGCTCGAGATCCTCGACCTTCAGCCCGTTGCCCCAGGGGAAGGTTAAGGTCATTTTGTTGGCACAGTAGTACTCAACATGGCATTGCCCACATACGAACGAGCGGAGTTCTTGACGTGACGCATCGGTGTTGGGATCGTAAGGGGTCTCTGAGCCTGAATCACGCCACTTTTGAATGCTTGGCAAATGGGGAACGGGATCGTCGCTGCGAGCAAGTTTTGCGATTCCATCAATGAACCCAGGACGAGTGACACGGATCTTCATCGTGTCCGGATCGTGACAATCGATGCACGAAACCGGATGGGCACTGCCCATATGCGGATCGCCTTCGGTGGCCTGGGTGACGCCGTCATGCGTCTTTAGCAACTCGGCGTGAACCTCCTCGTACGGTTTGCGGCTGACCGCTCGGAAACCCGCCATCACTGCTTCTTGGTTAAACCCTTCGGCCAGTTTGGCTTCGCTAACTTCTTCCCCTGCTTGCTCGAGTCCAATCCGGCGATAGGTCGGAATGATCGAGGCGTGGCAATGCAAACAGGCGCCGGACTGTTTGAAATCGGTCACCCGTTTGGTGACCTCTTGATCGTGCAGCATAAAGGCGTGCCCGCGAGCTTCGCGATAGTCGACGCTAAAGGCATAGCCGTCGTACAATCGTTTCAGCCAAGGATCCTGCTCGAGCTTACTTGGCGTGAACGCATGATTCCCGCCGTACTCGGTACGCTCGGTATCGGCGGTTCTCAAATAACCTTCGTATTGCAGCGGAAAATTGACGCCCCACGGTTCGGGGTCGGTACTCACTTCGTTGACTTCGACCAATCGCACAAACGGTTTTCTCGCTTCCTGCTTGCGTTCGAAGATACTGACAAGCAACGCCACGACACCGACCGTAGCCATCGCTACCAATGTCGTCAGCACCATCAACAAGCCAAAACCGCGTGATTTTTTGGATTCCATTTAACGAAAACCATGCTCAAAGAGAAGTGAGTAAAAAAGCAGAATAAAACACTAACGCTGGGCATGGCCTACATCGGCGTGACAGTGCACGCACGACTGCATGTCTTCGCCCTTAACCGCTGGCAACATCGAGTGCACGAAATCTTTGTGGCAATCCACACACGTGCTCTGCGTCACTCGCTTGTTACGCGGCTTGATTTGAATCGGATCTTTGTAGTTACCTAGCGTGAACGCCAGCGAATGAAAGAAACCATTGTCCGCCTTGGTCACCCATTTGCCGATCGCATCGTGAGGCAAATGACAATCGTTGCAAACCGCAACGTGATGATGGCTCGAGTGCTGCCACGAATCGAAGTGACTCTGCATCGCGTGACAATTAATACACATCACCGGGTCGCTACTCATATAACTGGCCCCTTTGCCGTACCCAAACGTGAATGTGCCTAACCCGACGAGCATCCCGACCAAGACGACAAAGAAGAGGGAAACACGACCAAAGCGACGCCATCCGGCGGGTGACTTCGTGGCGTTATCGGATGATTGCGGTATTGATGGTTCCATCCGCCGCTCGACTACTTTCAGATAAGGAGGTTGCAACACGTTGCCGCTGGCCCCTGCAACTTGAGCCGCTGAACGTGGTGCGATCAACAACCTTTTGTGGCCTGTAGCGATGCTACAGCATCTAGGCCACGTTCGAAGCCGACAACCGCAAATTGAACGCCGAACAAAAAAATTCAGCGGATATTTTGCCACCTTACTTTCAACCGAGCATCGACGCACAGAAGTGTGCGAATGGGATCAGAGCGACCGTTAGAAAGTGCAAAGATAGATTCGGCACGGCGAGCAATTGAACACGGAGCTCGGTTCGTCGTCGTCAGCGTCCAATGGCATCGACTTCGGGTAGCGGTACGGCGCGAGCCGTCCGGTTGCAGCGAGTAAAACGTTCGACATTGACCGGGCAGCTCGCGCCGCTTCGCTACAAAAAACACCCGGCTAGCACCAAAGTAGATAACATTGGCCGAAAGGCACCGGGTACCGCGTGGGCCCCGGCCGCTGACGCGTCACGGCTCAATAAATCAACAAGTCGTTGACGAGTTCCGCTTCGAAATGCTTCACAGCGTTGGCCGTGGGCGATCGCAACGTGTGGATAGTAACTTCCTATCCACATCGGTCCGTGCTGACTTAGGACTGGATCAGCCGCAGCAAGGTTTCACGGACTTTGCCGGGATTGGCGTTGGGGTTCTTCTTTTTAGCTTGTCCGATCAACGCCCCCAGCGCTTGCACCTTGCCGCCCTGCACATCGGCAACGACTTGCGGATTCGCGTCAAGCAGTTCTTGGCAGAGCGCATCCAACTCGCTGCTATCGACCTTTTCGATCCCTAGCGACTTCATTGCTTCGTCGACCGTCACGTTGTGCTCGAGCATGTATGCGAACACATCACGAGCACGTGCATTGTCGATCTCGCCAGCGGAGACCTTTTTTAACAATGCCCCCAACTGGTCACTCGAAACCGCAAACGCTTCGATCGATGTGTCTTGCTCTTTCAGAGTTCGCATCACATCTTGTTGGATCCACGAACTTGATCGCTTAGCGTCTCCGGAGACTTCGGCCGATCGCTCAAAATAGGCGATCATTGCCGGGCCTTGATTGACGATCACGTTGGCATCGTAAGTCTTTAATCCGTACTGGCCTTGCAATCGGTTGATCGTTGCTTGAGGCAATTCGCCAAGCGTTAGCCTCGCCTGTTCAATGCGCTCGGACGGGATACGGATTGGCAGCAAGTCGGGATCGGGAAAGTAACGATAGTCGGCCGATTCTTCCTTTTCACGCTGAATGAAGGTCCGTTCTTTCGAATCGTCCCAGCCCCGCGTCGTTTTGGCTCGATCATCGATCGTCAATCCGTCGGCTTCCCAGTCGATGTACTGTCGCTCGATCTCGTACTCCAGCGCCCGCTCGACAGCGCGGAAGCTGTTCATATTTTTGACTTCGACGATCGGTGTGGCGATCTTTTTGCCATCGGTTTCGATGTGCAGGTTCACGTTGGCATCCACACGAAGACTACCTTCTTGCATCTCGCAATCGGAAACATCTAGATGCATCAGGATCAATTTCAACTGCGTCAAATACTCGCGGACCTCAGCCGCTGAACGCAGATCGGGCTGGCTAACGATTTCCAGTAGCGGCGTGCCACAGCGGTTCAAGTCAATTCGCGTATCGCTCTTTCCAGCGACCTCGTCATGCATACTCTTGCCCGCATCCTCTTCGAGATGCGCACGAATGATGCCGATATGGCGAGTGCTTTCGTCATCGGCGGGATCGACAATCTCGAGATAACCATCGGCACAGATTGGCAAATCAAATTGGCTGATCTGATACCCTTTGGGCAAATCGGGATAGAAGTATTGCTTGCGATCCCACTTGGTCATCTCTGGGATCGAACAATTGATCGCCAACCCGGTGCGGATCGCCAAATCGATCGCTGCTTCGTTGATCACTGGAAGTGCGCCGGGAAGCCCCAGACACACCGGACAGACCTGCGTGTTCGGCGGCGCCCCAAATTCCGTACTGCAACCACAAAACAGTTTCGTTTTTGTCTTGAGTTGAACGTGAACTTCCAGCCCGATGACGGTGGTGACTTGATGAGTGGACATTGGCGCAAGTGAATGGGGGGTGACGGTGCGATCACGAGCCGTGTGCGGACTCGCAAGTCAGTGTCTTGAAAAAAGGCAATACAGCGTGAAATCAGTGGGAAGGACGTTTTTGGTGATGATCGGTGGCGGTTTGAAATGCGTTGGCCGCAAACAACAAACGCGACTCCTCGAGCGCAGGTGCTTGCAATTGAATACCAATTGGCAAACCTGCCGAATCGCTTCCGCCGGGCAATGAGATCGCGGGCAGCCCAGCTAGATTGGCACCGACGGTGAACAAATCGCAAAGGTACATTTGCAGTGGATCATCAATTTTGTCGCCCAACGGGAATGCGGTCGATGGTGTAACCGGGCCAAGCAGCAAATCGACTTGCGAGAACGCGGCGTCGAAATCGCCTTTGATCAAACGGCGAACCTTCAACGCTTGGTTGTAATACTTGTCGGTGTAACCTTCGCTCAGCGCATACGTCCCGACCATGATGCGGCGTTTGACTTCGGAACCAAAGCCTTCTTCGCGACTGCGACAATAAGCCGAGACCAGCGGGCCGTCGGGGCTGTGCATGTCGATCGAATCGGTGCGATGACCGTAATGAGCACCATCGTATCGCGACAAGTTGCTGCTGGCTTCACAAGGAGCGATCACATAGTAGGTCGGAACCCAATACTTGCTGTGTGGCAGATTGACTTCGATAATCTCGGCACCTTGACTCTGGAACACCTTGGCCGCCTCGTTGACGACGTCCATGATCGCCGGATCAATGCCTGCGGTTTCCGCAGTCTCGCTGAGTACACCGATTCGCAAGCCACGTAAATCGGACGACTGCAGTACATCGGTATACTTGGGTACAAATTGATTCAGCGAAGTCGAGTCGCGTGGTTCAAATCCAGCGATCGCTTCCAACAGAAGTGCGACATCGGGCACCGACCACGCCATCGGGCCGACTTGATCCAAGCTGCTGGCGAACGCGACCAACCCATAACGGCTGACGCGTCCATAAGTCGGCTTCATCCCCGTGATCCCACAGAACGCGGCGGGTTGCCGAATCGAACCACCGGTATCGGTCCCCAGACTCAGCGGCACCGAGCCGGCTGCAACACAAGCGGCCGCGCCACCGCTGCTGCCGCCTGGCGTGCGATTGGTATCCCACGGGTTTCGTGTCAGCCCAAATGCACTGGTTTCGGTGCTGGCGCCCATCGCAAATTCGTCCATGTTCGTTTTGCCGATGATTACGGCATCGGCTTCGCGAAGTTTGCTGACGACGGTGGCATCGTAGGGTGGGCGAAAATCTTTGAGCATTCGCGAGGAACACGTGGTCGGCATGTCGTTGGTGCAGAGCACGTCTTTGACCGCCACGGGGACGCCAGCCAAGATGCCAAGCGGCTCGCCAGCGGCGCGTTTGGCATCGACGCGTCGAGCCGCCTCGATGGCCTGTTCCGCCGCGACATGAGTGAACGCGTTGATCGAGTCTTGGGTGTCGCGGACCGACGCCAACGCTTTTTCAGCAATCTCAACTGCGGTTAAATCGCCATTTTCTTGCAATCGAACCAATTCCAAGGCGGAATCTAGCATGGTTTCTGCATCAATCGTAAAGTGGAAACGTGTTCAAGCGAAAAAGAATTATTGGAGATCGCCGGCCAGCCGACTACCGGGCTATGTTTTCGATGTTTTTAGCGTCTTCGGCGATTTTGGATGCTTGCAGATTTGCCGTTGCGGCAGCCACTTTGGGCGTTTGCTGCGGTGCGACAAGAGACGAAGCGGGAGCCTCGAAAGAAGTGCGTTCCCAGGCAGAGCCCAACACCATGAACAATCTTCAGGCTGGAAATTGCAGCATTTGCGTTTCGTAGCTTCGCTCGCCAGAGCGTGGATTGTTCGCGTCCGTTGTGAATCACCACCTTCTGGCGAAGGTAGCTACTAGGAATATCGTTGACGGCGTCAGGCAGAGCTCGGGAACGAAGATTTTATCCGCTACGAAGGCAACTTGCCCATTGTGATCGTGGCGACACAACCGACTGCCCCACCGGCGAGCGTGATGTCGGCGTTGTGCAACTTGGCAATCCGGTAGGCTCGGCACAGCCCCAGCCCAAGCCCGCGGCCGGCTTCGCGGCCGCTAAAGTAGGGATCAAACGCGTGTTCGCGTGCCGCACGCGAGAGTCCAGGGCCGCTGTCGGCTACGTGAATCAAGATGCGAGTCGCCTCGGGGACAACCGAGACCACAATCGTGCCGGACGACCCGATCGCTTCGATCGAATTTCGCAGTAAGACTCGCAGCGTTTCGCCAAACATCGGTTCATCAAGGTCAAACCAAAGCTCGCCAACGGGAGTCTCGGTTTCCAAACGGATGGACAGCGAATCAGCCTCGTCGACAAATTCATCCGCAACCGACCGCACCAACTTGTTCAGATCACACTGCGAGGTCTCCGGTAGCGGCGGATTCGCGTAGAACATCAAGTCGGCAATCATCTGGTGAGCTCGATAGACTTGGTCGACGATCTTTTGCAGTGACGCACTTCGCTGCGGATCGGCTTCGCCCTGCTTTAATTGTTGAGCTCGCGTCGAGATATTCGCCAACGGATTGTTGATCTCGTGACTGAGTCCGTAAGCAAATTGTTTGAGCGCAGCGAGTTTTTGAGTATGAAGTCGACGATCAAACGATCGCTCGAGCGTGCGGGTGTTTTGCATTTGCCGAGCAAGCTGATGAAGCGAATCGGCCGCCGCGATCTCAGGCGCTGGCGAAGGAACCGCACCGTTCAGCTCCGCGGCGGTGAAGCTGAGACTCGGCCATCGATCTCGCCATGACGCAGCAACACTCGGGCCGGTCACCTCGAGCCAGAGCGTCGCATCCGCAAGCCATTGTTCGACCGGCAGCGTTCTGAAATACGCATCCAGTTCGCTCCAGCGTGATCGGATTGCCGACGTGACCACGGGCGCCCCTAAAAACGCATCCCCCTCGGCAAACTGTGTGATTGCGTTTTCGGCAAGCCAAGCTGCTAAGCCGGTCAACGACGTCGAATCACCGGGAAACGACGCAGCAGCGAAAATCAACAGCGGCGGATCGGTCCGCAACGCTTCGATTGTTCGCTGGAGCGTGATCGGATCCGGCGTTGGCGAAACGTCGCCTGAAATGCCTTGTTCGAGGTGCTTTCCCTGCTCGGCCTGATCACCAATGGTTAGCGGATCCGTTTCATGGCTGCGCAACAGCAACCCCGTCAAACACTCGGTAGCAACGAGCGAACGGGGCAGCCACCATCGACTGGATTCGAAACGCAGGCTGGGCAACAAGTGGGTTGGGGACATCACGCTAAGAAGACCATCCGTGTCGCACTTGTATTGTTATCTCAACAACTCGCACCCAGTCTGAGAGCCGATGACAGGCTAGAAGCCTATCCTACAGGACAGGCTGAAAGCCTATCCCACGACAGAGGCTCGAAGCCGAATTCCGTTATCGCGTGACCGCTTAATTGATCACGCCGCGTTCGATTTCGAGCAGGTCGCACGAACGGTTGATCAAATCATCGATCGCGAACGGCTTTTGCATGAAATCGTTTGCACCGGCCGCTTTCAAAGCGTCGACTTTGTTGTGCTCGACCATCCCCGAGATACACAGGATCTTGACCATATCCATCGCGGGATCGCTGCGAACACGTTGGCATACTTCTTTGCCGTTGATATCAGGCAACATCACGTCCAAGATCACCAGATCGGGGCGAAACTCTTTCACTCCCATTCCGGCGTCGAAACCGTTGTTTGCGGTGCGGATGTCGAAACGTCCGTCACGCGAGAAACCTTCGCTGATCAGTTCGACCAAATCTTGATCGTCGTCCACGATCAGCAGTTTCTTTTTGCCGCTTTCAAGTGCGTCGGTGGGAATTCCGTTTTCCTTCATGAACATGAAAAGTTGTTCACGTGGAATGCGTCGGAATTTACTTCCGGGGACACGAAACCCCTTTAACGAACCGTTGTCGAAACAACGGATAATCGTTTGCTGGCTGACCTTACAAATCTTGGCCGCTTCGCCTGTCGTGAAGACCGTCTTAATGGTCATGGCAGAAACCATCCTCCCTGCATGACGAGCCGTTACATTGTGAATCCTGGAGCTTTGAACATGACCTCGGCGTATTGCAACATGCAGCCCAATACAGCGTGTCTCGTCCAAAGACAGACCATCATGATGTCACTTGCTAGCAAATGTAAGTTAATGATTCGTTGTGCATCCGATACACAAGTCACCCAACCGTTCACCACGAGTCTTTGTTTAGCAAACTTCCCGTTCCCCGCACTAGCACATTACCGAGCTAAAGTGTGCGAAAAACGCAAGCAGCAAGAAACTCCGAGTCCCCCTGCCTTACCAAGCTTGCCTCACCAACGAATTCTATCGAGTTGACACAGTGGGTCAAGATCGATTTGAATTCCATAAGTCCCGTATTCATCGGAACTTAAGGATTCCAGCCCGCGTTTTTTGGATTTTGTGGGGCGTGTAGTCCCCAGAATTAGTGGAACGCGAGTTCGCCGGATGCTCCAATTAACTTGTACTCCTGTGAAGGCTCTACGTCCGATCTACCGCGTGCAATCATCTGCCAATGATCCTTATCGCCCCGTACACGACTGATGCTCCGGTCTACCACCTGCCGATCGTGACAGGCGGATTAGTTGCGACCAATATTGTGATCTTTTGCCTCACCACGCTCCAGGTCGCCTTGGGCAATGTGGAAGTGGAGTCGATTGAGTGGCTGATCCTTCAATTCGACACGATCAATCCGCTGCAGTGGATCAGCTGCGCATTCATGCATGCCGACTTGATGCATTTGCTGGGAAACATGTTGTTCCTGTGGGCGTTTGGATTGGTTGTCGAAGGCAAGATAGGAAACCTGCCGTTTTTGGCGTTGTACCTTTTGATGGCCTTGGTCGGCGGCATCATTGTCCAGCTTCCCATGTTCATCTTGGGCAGCGAAGGCGGCGCTCTCGGAGCCTCGGGCGTGATTTTCTCGTTGCTGGTGATCGCAATGTTGTGGGCCCCTGAAAACGAAATGGATTGCTTCTGGGTCGTCGGCTTTCGCATGGGGACGTTCGAGGTACGAATCATCAGCTTGGCTTCGGCGTTTCTAATGATGCAGCTTGCGTTTTTGGCATTAGGAGGCTTTTCAATGTCGTCGGAAATGCTGCACTTGATCGGCGTGGCGGTAGGATTGCCGATTGGCCTATTGATGTTGCGGCAAGATTGGGTGGACTGCGAAGGCTGGGACGTCGTCTCGCGAAACGCGTGGCTACAACAGTACAACTTGTTCTGCAGCGATAAGCAGCGTATCGCGAAGTCTCGCAGGACGTCTGAGCATGATGACCCCATCGCAGCAGCGCTCGGAACTCGCTCTACACCGGTAGTCATGAACACCGCAGTCGCATCCCGCCGTGCCGTCCCGAAACCGGAGACGGCGAAACCCAAACCTGAACAGAAAACCGGCGTCAATCCACTGTTTTCGAAGCTGCGCCCGAGGACGAAAGAAACCGCAACTGCGGCGGAGCAGCCCAACGCCCAAGACCATCCTGAATTCAACCGACTGGTGCACCTGCTGAGACAGGCCATTGATTCATCGAGTGCAATCATCGCGCAACAACACTTCCAGCGACTGGAACAACTGAAACTCAGCAGCGGTCTATCCGACACGCTGTTGGCCGCCTACGCCAAGTTGCTTGCCAGCAAGAAGATGTATATCGAAGCGATCCGACCTCTTACCCTCGTTGCGATTCACGGTGGGGTTCAGTCGAATCAAGCACGATTGCGAATCGGCCAAATCCAATGGACTGTTCAAAAAAATCAGCAAGCGGCCGAGACCACGTTGCGTGGGATCGTGATCCCGCAGGACGCGATGAGCGAGGCCAACCAAAAAGTGATCACGATGCGTGATCAACTACTGAAACAGATTGCAATGTCAAAGTAGCCGTAGGGCCAACACTGTGAAGCATTTTCTCGTAGCG
>NZ_JBFHFD010000189.1:0-13673 GCF_041583735.1 Novipirellula sp. | reverse complement strand
GTCGTTGGTGTTGATGTAGACCGCGTTATTATCGACTTGCCAAATTTCGACAAACGCGTTGCGTACGGGGTTGCCTTTGGCGTCCAACACACGTCCGCTCAGGTGAGTGATTTCGCCTACTGCCGGCGTGATTGAATCGTTGATCACCAACAAGTCGTTGTCGGTATCCAGCGGCATCTTGTTAGGATAAAACGGCCCCTCGGTCTGTGGCGGAGTCTCGATCAATTCGGCGAACACGGTCGATGTGGACATCGCGGTCGCTGCCAATGCGATTCCGCCTTTCAACATTTCCCGACGACCAACGACACCGCGAACAAAGCTGTGGGGACCAATAAATTGGGGGCGGATCATGGGATTTTCTCGACCTGCGTTTTTGGGGGCGGGAAGCGATCGGACGCGGTTCCTACGCGGATACGTTCGATGTATGCGGCGTTACACGCTGAATTGCGATGCTCGTGCTCGATCCTAGCGTTTGTATTCTATCCTGATTCAACCCGCCACGTGGCCATCCGTTTCGCTTGGTTTCAAGCGAAATTTCAGTAAAGTTAGCCTTCCCCCGCCGGGTTTTACTTACCCCTGACGCCGTCTGCGACCGACTTCCCGTAGCGTCGCGAGATCTTCGGGATGAATCGATCCATCGGGTAGCGGTCCCGTATTGAGCAGCAGATTTGCGTTCATCGATTTCGCAGTGGCCAGCATCTCCATCACTTGGTCTGCGGTTTTGTGTTTGCCATCGTCGGATTTCATGTAGCCCCATCCATGCGGCTGTAACGTGTCGCAGATTTCCAAAGGAACGTCCGATTCGCCTTTCCAATGACGCTCGGGGGCTTTGAAGTCCTCGGTCCCCAGCAGACCTTGTTTGTAGGACACCAACACCTGAGGCTGCATCTGATGAATGTGATCGTACAGTTCTTGTATTTTGAATTCATGCATCTTCTTTTTGCGAGATGCTGGCGTCGCGTGACCATCGAGCCAGATCCCCGCGATCGGCCCATAGTGGGTCAATAGTTCTGTGATTTGGTTTTTCATGAACTCGACGTAGATCTGCAGGTCGTGTTCTTTGCCGCTGGCATAAAATGTTTCGGGTGGATCGTACTTTGGCCGAGCCGATCCGCCCCACCCCCAATTGTTCGGCGCGTGGGGATGCCGCCAATCACGACCGTGCGAATAATACAGGAAAAAGCCTAGTCCCTTGTTTTGGCACTGCTCGGCCAGTTCCGCGACGAGATCTCGCTTTGCCGGCGTGTTCGTGCTTTTGAACTCGGTGTACTTCGAGTCGAACAGACAGAAACTGTCGTGGTGCCGCGTGGTCAGATTGATGTACTTCATGCCGGCATCCAATGCCATGTCGGTGATGAAGTCGGCATCAAAATTTTCAGCCGTAAACCGACTAGCTAGTTTCTCATACTCTTTGACGCGGATCTTCTCTTTGATCATCACCCATTCGTGGCGTCCTAGCAGCGAATACAGTCCGTAGTGAATGAACAAACCAAATTCGGCTTGGCGAAACCACTGTAGCGCCGCCGCCCGAGGAGCAACCGCGTACTGTTCGGCCACGTCCTGCAGATACGAAGGAACGGAGGCATCCGCGTCAGTCGCCGCTGCAGTATCTTCGGCGACGGCAGCGGAGGAAGTGGCGATCGCGGCACCGGCAAGTCCTGAGGCAATGAAATCGCGGCGTGAAATCATGTGTGTCTTCTCTGTCGATAGGGGAACGGTGATAGAAATGACGTAAAGCAAAATCGGACGTTTACTTTGGGTTTCGCGTTAAACGATCGATCAAATAGTCGTGGACCGTGCTGTGTTTGGCATCGGGGGCGCCGGGGTAATACAACTCGCTTTCGACGTTTTTGGATTGAAGGTGCTCGTGCAGCTTTAGTCCAAAGTTGGAGGTGTGCGTTGGGTCTCCTTGTCTCTGGCCGATCGCAGGTGTATTGCTATAGAACAGATACGTTGGTGGATCGTCGCTGGAGACCAACGCATAGGGAGAATACTCGGCGATCCAATCAGCAAGCCGATCGCGTTGAGCGAGAAAGGCATCGAAGTCCAATTGGAATTCTTTTGGCCCCGGTTTGAAGATTCCAAAGGCGTGACTGCCGTAGTTGCTATTGGGTGTCCATTGTTTCATCTGCAGCGGATCCAATGTCGTCTGCGGACGAATCGTCGCCGTGCAAAACAATCGCGTCGATTGGCGGGCCACCGGATCGTCGCTGTCGGGGTCTGCCATGTCATCGTGAAAGGCAAGCCACAGACTGGTGCAACCACCGGCGGAACCGCCACTGGCCGCGATCCGCTGTGGATCGAAATTCCATTGGCTCGCTTTCGTGCGAACAAACTGCAACGCTCGTGCTGCGTCTTCGAGCGGCGCTTTCACGGGCGGCTTGATGTCTGCCGCAACCGCGTCTTGGATATAGCGATACTGGATCGAGACCACCGAGATTTTGTGTTCGAGTAAGATCGATAGCATGCTCATCAGATTTTTGTCTTGCGGATCACCTCCTTTCCATCCACCTCCGTGGATATAAAAAACCAACGGAGTGGGCGAATCCGATTCTGCTTGCCAAAAATAGAGTTTTTGCTTGGGATGCTCGCCGTAGCGTACGTTAGCGAATGTCGGCTCCGGTGCATTCGTGGTTGATTGAGCTTGTGACAATTCATGGCACGCAAGCACGATGGTGGTCACGGCAACGAGCGAGCGGAGTGGGGGAATCATGTTTTGAGGCCTCAATTAGAGTTTTGTTGACAGCATCCGAGCTGCGGTTTAAAAGTCGTGAACGTCTTGAATCGCATGTGAATTGACGGATCGTCAACCATCAACGCTAGCTGCAAAGGGGGCGTTGTCATTGGCTAATTGCGACTGGGGGGTGATGAATTGCGACATGCCTGGTTTGTATCACCCGTTCTTGTCTCCTCGCCCAGATCGTCGCCGGATCGGTCCCGTCCACCGCCGTTCGGCGAAGTGCTAATTGGCTTGATTGAGGATCACCGTACCCCGTAATAGCTCTTGCAGGTGCTGCCCACTATGCTGAGTTTACGTGAGACACGTTTTGATTGTTAGGAATCGTGGTGCTGATGTATCTGGTTCGAAGATATTTATTGACATTCGCTGCGTTTGGCGTGATTGCGTTGATCATGGGGGGGCTCACCTCGGGGAACTCCCATAGTGAAGCGGATGCGGAGGAATTGCGTCTCAAGCGACTCTCGATTTCGGCACTGGAACACCGTTTGGCAAATATTGACGAACAACTTTTGACGCTCGCCCAGCCGAGTATGCGAACGGGAGTGGGAGCGGTCGGATACCGTTCGATCGCAAAAAGCGACCCTAGCGTGGGCGAGTGGATTCAGATCGATTGGGAGCAAGACGTCACCCTTGATCAAATCGTGCTCGTGCCAACGATTTGGCGAGACACCGTCAACGGATTTCGAGCCGATGGATTCCCAATCGAATTTCGCATCTTGGTGGGCGCCGCAGGTCAGACCGAAGGGGACGTGGTTGCGAGTTATTCGGCCTCCGATCATCTCTTGCCCCGTGTGGCTCCGTTGGTTGTTTCGTTCCCGGCGACCGATGCGAGTTGGATGCGACTCGAGGCGACTCGGCTTTCACCTCGCGGTTGGGACGGGATGTACATCCTGCAGCTATCTGAAATTTTGGTTTTTAGCGGTCAAGAGAATGTTGCGCTGAAACAATCAGTCGATGTGTCCTCGGAAGATCAGTTCGAATTGCGTTCCGCTCGGCACAAGCAGCATTTGGTGGATGGTTTTGTTCCTTATCTGATGGACGCTTACGAAGGAAACCAAAGTTTGGCATTTGTCAGCGAGATTGGAGTGGGCGACTCACCCGAAATTGTGATTGACCTCGAGCAAATTTTGCCACTCAGCCGCATTCATTTGCATGCAACCGATTTGAGCGATACGGTGCCCCAGACGGTTCCCGAGGATTTTGGGATACCGCGTTCAATGCGAATCGAGGGCGCGAACGAGCCTGGTTTTTCCGATGTGGTTTCGCTCTGCGAATATCAGATGGAATCGATCTTTGAAGCTGGACCGATCATCATGCGGCGGTTTCCCGAAACCCCATGCCGCTACGTTCGATTGGTCGTCGACAAACCATATATCTACTCAAATGGTGACCGTACGGGATCCCGAATCGGTTTCGCAGAGATTGAACTATTTTCCAACGGACAAAACGTCTCGGTGGGCAAACCAATCCGCGTCAATTTCAAAGCGGACAGCCCGTTGAGATCGCTATCCGCGTTGACCGATGGAAACAATCTGTTTGGCGAAATCTTGCCAATACGGCGGTGGATGGAAGAGTTGGCGAAACGGCACGATCTGGAGTCAGAGCGACCGTTGCTGCGAGCGGAATTGTATGGTCGGTATCAACTTCAAAAGACCAATTTGAATCGTTTGGCCTGGTTAGCTGGACTGCTTGGGTTTGTCGCCGTTTGCACTGTGCTGGTGGAACGGATCGTTCGTCAACGTGCGGTCTATCAAACTCGCCAGCGAATTGCAGCAGACCTGCACGACGAATTGGGGGCAAATCTGCATGCGATTGGACTGCTCGGTGATCTCGCTCAGGCGACCGCGGATTCACCTGATAAACTAAAATCGTTGTTGCAGCGGATTCGCGATTTGACCGAACGTAGTGGTGCTGCGACCCGGTACTGTTCCAATATGTTGGAAGCCAAAGGCTTGTTCGGAGATCTGATGGATGACATGCGGCGAACTTCAACAAGAATGATGGCCGATTTGGAACATGAGATTTCGTTTGAAGGTGAATCGTTACTGAGTGAACTGAAACCAGCCACCCGGATTGATCTGTTCCTGTTCTACAAAGAGTGTCTCGTCAACATCTTGCGGCACTCTGGGGCAACGCGGGTAACAACGCATCTAAAGGCGGATCGACGTGAGTTGTGTTTAACGATTACTGACAACGGAAGTGGCTTGGAAAACTCATCGGGCGATCGGGTACCTCGTTCACTCAGTCGCCGATCACGGTTGCTTGGGGCTCAAGTTGATGCCCGTGATTTGGAAAACCATGGAACTCGTATCACGTTACGATTGCGTACAAGAAAGTTTTGGAATTGGGTATGAGGGGCATATCGATGGGGAATTTGATTCGTGTCATGTTGGTCGAAGACAACGTGGAATACCGTGAGGTGATTCGGTTGGCTTTGGAACAGGAATCGGACATCAAGTTGATCAGCCAGTTTGGTACCTCCGAGATCGCACTGCGGTGGCTACGAGACGCCGCGAGTGCCGATGTCCCCGATCTGATTCTGCTCGATTTGCGACTGCCGGGAATGGACGGCCTCGACTCGCTTGTCTGTTTCCGCGAGTTGGCGCCGAAGTCAAAAGTCATCATTTTGACCCAATCCGATCAAGAGAAAGATGTGTTGCGGGCGATCGCTTCGGGAGCGTCGGGCTATCTGTTGAAATCTGCGAGGCTGAGCGAAATTACCGAGGGGATTCGTACCGTGTTCCACGGCGGTGCGTCGCTGGATAAAGGGGTTGCGATGTATCTATTGGAATCGCTGCAACAGAAGCGATCAAAGAGTGACGCAAACCATTTATTGACGGATCGCGAGTTCGAGATTCTGACGCTGATGGCCGACGGGTTGGTCAAAAAAGAGATCGCCGCGCGACTGAAGATTGGTTACAGCACGGTTGATACCCACGTCGCTCATATCTACGAGAAACTGCAAGTGACCAATGCACCATCGGCCGTCAATCGAGCCCATCGCTTGGGGATTTTTCCTCAACACGATCCGGAGTTTTAGGGGACGAAAGTCATTTTGACATTCCAGGTTCTCGCTCGCAGATCACGCGACTCGTCGGCCGATGGATGCCACTGAGTCGTCGTGCAGATGGCTTGCGATGTTTCGAGCCAATGCGGCAGTGGTAGGCACCGAAAAGGAGCTAGCACTATTTCAGATTGAACGCCGCTTTCAGTTCATCGATGACGCTATCAGGCATCGAGGCCACTTCGCCGATCGCTTTGGCGTTGATAACGGCTTCGGCCGTCGATTCGAGTACCTCCAGTCGATCGAAGGTGTCCAAAACGCTGCGTCCAGTAACGATGACCCCGTCGTTTTCGAGAATCGCTGCGGGCATCGATTCCGAGATATAACTAGCGAGCTGCTTTTCATCGCGATATTGGATGCCGTACGGTACGCGACGAACATCGCGAAGAAACACGTAGCTTTCGGGAATCGTCCGCACATCAAATTGAGAATCGGTCACACTAAACGCGGTTGCGTTGACGGGGTGTGCGAACACGATCGCTTGGACGCCCGGATGCTTTTCATAAATCGCTTGATGAGCACGCGCGGCACGGCTGGCGAGCTTGCCTGCTTCACGTCGATCTCCGCTGACCAGAACGAGGTCTTCGACACCGAGAAGTTCTCGATCTTTCTGTGTTGGTGTAATTAAGAACGCGTCTTGATCAAGCCGCGCCGAGAAACTGCCTTCGGTGCTGATCAGCAAGCGTTGACGACAACCGCGGCGGACAAACTCGCACAACTGGCGACGCAGTTCTTGTTCCTTGGGCGTTGCCGTAGCCGGTTCATACGAATCGAAATCGACTCCTCGATCGGCTGCTTGTTGCAGGTGGGCGTCGTCAAGGAAGCGGACTTTGCCAAGCTGTGATGCTTTGACCAGCGTTTTGCCGGCAAATTCAAATGCTTCAAATCGCTCAAACGCGCGGGCCAACGATTCACCACCGACCACAACGCCGTGATTTTCCAAGATCACACTGTCGCACCCTTCGGCAAACGTGGCGGCGATGTTGGCGCCGAGTTGCTCGCTTCCGGGACACGCATACGGCGCAAAACCAAGTTGCCCACAAACCGAATGGGCTTGGTGGAACAACCGCGTATTCGGCGTTTGACGACAAATACTGAATGCAACCAACGCCACCGGATGGGCGTGGACGATCGCACGAATGTCGGGACGTGCTTCGTAAATCGCCTTGTGAAACGGGAACTCCGAGGAAGGCGGATGCAGCCCGTCGACGGTTCCATCGGCTTTGACGCAAACGATGTCTTTTCGAGTCAGGTTGCCCTTGTCGACCCGAGCCGGTGAGATCCAGATGTCACCCGCTTCATCGCGGATCGATAGATTGCCGCCCGATGTGGTGGTCATGCGATATCGATAGATACGATCCATCGTTTGCATGATCTCATCGCGAGGGTGTATCAAATGGCGTTTCGCAGTCATTGGAACTGTCTTTTAAGAATGAAATGTGAGTAGCACAGGCTGCCAGCCTGTTTTCAAAGCTGTAGTACAGGCTGCCAGCCTGTAACTGAAATCGTAGTGCAGGCTGCCAGCCTGCCATAGCGCCCGGGCGGCGCAAACCGCCCAGTCAAAATCGACGTTCCACTCGCTGCCACCGGGCGAGGCCCCGAGGCGTGCCGCTACCCAAGTAGACGGCATCGGCCGTAAACCACTGAGGCGTGCATCCGACCCGGCCGCTTACGCGTCGCGGCTCATGCTTCCCCGTTAGCCCTTACAGCGGGCGGACGACCGAAGTGCTGCGGTAGTAATCCATCAACGTTTCGACCGACAGCACGCCGCCGCCTAGACCGCTCTTGTTCACCCCACCATAAGGAACGCCTTGGGCGAACACGTTGTGTGCGTTGATCCAGCTGTTGCCGGCGACCATCGACTCGGCGACGCGTGCGGCACGGTCCATGTCTTTGGTCCACACGCTATTGGCCAATCCGTACTGGGTGTCGTTGACCAATTCGATCGCTTCTTCTTCGCTATCGAAGACGCCTAGATAGGCTACCGGGCCGAAGATCTCTTCGCGAGCGGCGACGTTGTCCATCGAACCGGCCAACAAGGAGGGCTCGATATAGTTGCCGTCGTTTCCGTCGACGGTGGCTTCACCGCCTCCGCAAAGGCACTTCGCTCCTTGAGCCTGCCCTTTTTCCAAGTAGCCGAGGACACGTTCACGCTGCTTTGGATTGACGACGGGGCCCATCTCGCTTGACGGATCCAGCGGATGGCCAACGCGAACGTTCTTCATCAATTCAACACAACGCTCGGCGAACTCGTCATAGATATTGCGATGGACCAACCAACGGGTCGCATCACAGCAGACTTGTCCCGAGTGAAACGTGATCGCGCCAACCAGTTTCTCAGCGGTTTCAGCGACATCGACATCGTCGAATACCACTGCCGCTCCCTTGCCACCGAGTTCCAATTTGACCGGTACCAAGTTGCGTCCGCACGTTTCGCCGACCAATTGGCCGACTTCGGGGGACCCGGTGAACGACATTCGTTTGATGTTTGGGTTGGCGGTCAACGCGGCACCAGCGGTGGCACCTCGTCCGGTGACGACATTGATCACGCCGTCAGGCACGCCGACCTTCTTGGCCAATCGAGCCAGATAGATCGCTGACATCGAAGTGTCTTCGGCCGGTTTGATGATGACGGTATTGCCAGCAGCAAGTGCCGGTGAAATCCCCCAGCCGATCAGCAGGAATGGAAAGTTCCACGGAAAAATGAACGCACATGCACCCCAAGGTTGTTTGTAAGTCCAAGCGTCGTAGCCTTCGACATCCAACTTCGTACGGGGTTCGACTTGGCCAGCGAGTTTGACAAAGTATCGCAACGTATCGACAAAGTTTTGCACGTCCCCTTGCGCCTGGGCTTCGATCTTTCCTGCGTCGAGTGCTTCGATTTGCGCAATGATCGGTTTGTGTTCCTCAACGGCGTCGGCCAAACGCAACAGGATCGCGCTGCGGTCGTCGTACGACAATGCGGCCCAAGCTGGAAACGCTTCGCCAGCGATCTCGACGGCGCGATCGATTTCCGATGCGTCCAGATCGTGAATGTTGGCGAGATGTTCGCCGGAACCAGGATCCAAGGTTGCCACGACCTTTCCCGATGCGGCAGGGAAATCTTTGCCGCCGACAAAACTAGGTAGATCTCCGCGGCTGAGGAATTCTGCGACTTCGGGAAGCCGATTGCTGGTTGAAACGCTCATGACATACCTTTGGTTAAATGCAAGAAATAGTTTCGTTTAGGAGGGGATTGGTGCGACGGGCGGCGTTTGGCATCGCAATGGTGGCAACGCTCCATCGTACCTTTATTTTCCACCGCGTACCAATTCGGTAAAACGCTGTCGTGTCTGCTCCCACAACTCCGAGGACTCGGGTTTATAGGTGGCAATCGTAAACGAATCGCGGACCACGCCGCGGAGTTCGCTGAGCGATTCCAAATCGCCCATCGCCATCGCCTGGATCAATACATTACCGATCGCCGTCGCCTCGACGGGGCCAGCATACACTGTACGGCCGGTGGCGTTGGCCGCCAATTGGTTTAGCAGCGTGCTTTGGCTGCCTCCGCCGACAATGTGCAGCTTCGAAATCTGGCGACCGGTCAATCGCTGCACCGTGTCGAGTGTCCGTCCGTACAATAACGCCAAGCTCTCGAGGATACAGCGAGCGTATTGTCCGGGAGTTTCAGGAACTGGTTGGTTGGTTTCTTGGCAATACGAATCGATCGCCGTCGGCATGTCCGCGGGACTCATGAATCGAGGGTCATCCGGATTGATCAGCGAACGAAACGGCTCGGCTTGTTCGGCAAGCTGGTTGATTTCAGCGTAGTCGAGCGTTTGCCCTTGCTTCGCCCAACTTCGCCGTGATTCCTGCAGTAACCACAGCCCGACGATGTTCTTGAGGAATCGCGTGGTACCGTTAAGTCCGGCTTCATTGGTGAAGTTTTCCGCGAGAACGTCATTGTTGATCCGAGGATCCGGCAATTCGATACCGATCAACGACCACGTTCCCGAACTCAGATAGGCCCAATCGTCGCCTTCCGCCGGCACCGCTGCGACCGCGGCCCCGGTGTCGTGCGAACATGTCGCAATCACTTCGACAGGCGACAATCCGGTCTCGTCACCTACTTCGGCAAGCAAGGGACCAAGCCGAGTCCCCGAGGCGACGATCGGAGGAAAGATTTTCTCAGGCAATTCAAATTGTTGGATGAGCTCGGCGGACCATTGGCCTGTGGTGGGATTGTACAGCTGCGTGGTGCTGGCCAAGCTCACCTCGGCACGCCCGACACCACAAAACAAATAGTTCATGTAGTCGGCGATGTTCAAAAACTGGTCCGCGATCTGCAACAAATCGGAGTTTTCGTTCACATCGGCGATCAGGTGATACAGCGTGTTGATCGCCATAAATTGGATGCCGGTTTCGGCAAAGATCACCTCACGACCCGGTTGCTCTAACGCAGCCGCATAGGTTCGTTCGGTCCGTGCATCGCGATATTGATAGGGCAGCCCCAACATCGGTTGGCGGTCATTGAACAACACATAATCGACGCCCCACGAATCGACACTCATGCCGGATGCCGCTACGCCTCGAGCAGCCACCATCCGCAGACCTTGCTTGAGTTCGTCAAAGATCCGCGTGATGTTCCAACGCAGCGAATTTTGAATCTTCGTCGCGCCGTTTGCGAAGCGATGAATCTCTTCGAGTGTCAAGCGTCCGTCGCGGAGCGTGCCCAAGATGACACGTCCACTCTCGGCGCCCAAGTCGCAGGCAATGTAATGTTTTTCCATTATAGTTTCAGCGCACGTTGGCGATAATGTTCGTCGATCCGGTTGGCAATCCGGTCCACGTCGTCAGGTTCTAGGAACGTCGGTCCGCCAAGGGCCGCGGCACCAACAAAGATTTCGGCCGATTTGTGAGCCATCAACATCGCGGCTTTGACCGCACCCGGCGTTTTGCCAAGCGTGATCAGCCCATGGTTCTGCAGCAGGATCACTCGTGGTGGGGCTCCGAATTCGTCGATGAATTTTTGGCACTTCTCGCGAATGACTTGCGACAGCTTTAGTCCAGGATCCGTGTACGGCACCAACACCGATTGGGGACCACAACAAACGATCTCGTCGGGGAACAACTTTCGCGTGGCGAATTGCTCCGCCAACGGAGAACATAAAATCTGGTTCACCGTAACGCTGTGAGTATGCCCGACGTACTCGATCCCCGGTAACGACAACAGGTAGGCATGGAACAGGGTTTCGACTGACGGCTTTTTCGACTTGGGATCGACACGGCAAGCAAACAATTGGTCTTCGATCTGTTGGTCGCTCAACTCGTCGTTACCGAGCATTTCAAGCAGCGGAGCAAAATGACAAGCAACCAAGTCGTCCTCGCTGAGCGTTTCCAAGCAACTGCCGCTGGCTTTGACGAAAAACGTCTTGTCGTCAATCTTGGCCGACGTGTTGCCTTCACCAAGGATCGCCAATTGTCGACGCTCGTCGCCGAGGAACTGCGATAGCGAAATCAGTTCTTGTAAGGTTGCGTTTGAGTTCATTTTGTTTGCTTTGTAAGGAAGCTTTGCTCGGGTCGGTCCCGCGGTATCTGCGAAACCGTTTGATTGATTCGCCTCTAGTATTCATTCACCGGCGAAGTCCATTCGCCGGCGATGATGCTCGCTCGGTGGCAGATGCCTAAGTTTGCCGTCTCGTTTACTGTCGCCCGTACAATGGGCCGAACGTTTCACAGGCACGGAAATCAGCGGATTCACGATTTTCGGTGCCGAAAGCGTTCCAAGTGCTCGGACGGAAAATGCGATCTTCGGCAACGTTGTGCATGTAAACCGGGATCCGCAGGATCGACGCCAACGTGATGAACAAATGACCGACGTGACCGGCAGTCAAGACACAGTGATTGGCGCCCCAGTGGTTCATGACTTCGTATGTCGAAGAGAACGCACCGCGGCCGGTGATCGTTGGCGCGAACCAGGTCGTCGGCCACGTCGGGTTGGTGCGTTGGTCCAAGACATCATGGACGTCATCGGGAAGATCGACGGTGTAACCTTCGGCGATTTGAAGTGCGGGGCCGAGTCCTGCGATCAAGTTAATACGGGTCATCGTTGATGGCATCCCACCGCGAGTGCGGTAGCGGGTGCTCATGCCGCCGCCGGGAAAGTATTCCGTGATCGACGGATGCCAAGTCGTGGCCTGCAAACACTTCTGCACTTCGTCGTCGGTGATCTCCCAATACGGCTTCATCGTCGGTTGGCCGTCCTGTTCCTGTTGCCCGGTACCATCGAGAGTCGCTGGCCCCGAATTGATCAAGTGCAGCAGCCCATCTTTGGCGTGGCCATCGGGACGGTAACCGTCACACGCACCGGCGATCGCGTCGGGGCTCCAGTACGTCCGCAAGTCGGCAAAGATCTGGGCCGTGTTGGTCAATAGGTGGCCAAACAGCATCGTCGCGCCGTTTAACGCATCGTTTTCAGTGGCAACGATATAGGGAGCCCGTTTGCCGTTCCAATCGAAGGACGAGTTCAAGATGGCTTCGAGAAAGTCACCATTGGGAAAATGATCGGTCCATTGACGTTGGCCCTGAAAACCGGCTGCGATCGCTTGATGCCCCTGAGCTTGTTCGCCAAGTCCCATTTCCGTCAATCGTGGGTTGCCGACCATCAAGTCACGGGCGATCAACGCCATCTTCACGCTGTCGGACCATTCGCTGTCGAGTTGTTCACGACTGCGAACTTGATCCTCGGCGTTGTAATCTTTGCCTTCGGGGCAGTTTTCCTTGACCCACGCCAACGCTTGCTCATATTCCTCGGGATCAAATTGGTCCTTTTGCATGCGGCCAATAAACTCGCTCATGTCGATGTCTTCGACCCGCATACCCAGCCATTTTTCCCAGAAACTTTGGTCGACGACCGAGCCCGCGATGCCCATCGAGGTGCCACCCATCGACAGGTACGCTTTGCCTCGCATCAGCGCGACGGCTAGGCCGCAACGGGCAAAGCTAAGCAATTTGTGCTGGACATCGTCAGGGATCACCGAATCGCCAGCGTTCTGGACGTCACGTCCGTAGATTCCAAAGGCGGGCAATCCTTTTTGCGAGTGACCGGCCAACACCGCAGCCAAATACACCGCACCAGGCCGTTCGGTGCCATTGAATCCCCACACCGCCTTGGGACGCAGCGGATCCATGTCCATCGTTTCCGAACCGTAACACCAACACGGGGTGACGGTCAGCGACACGCCCACGTTTTCGCGGCGAAATAACGCTTCGGTCGCAGCCGCTTCGGCGACACCGCCGATACACGGGTTCGCGACCACGCACTGCACCGGTTCGCCATTGGGGTAACGGATGTTTTCGGTCAGCAGCGTTTTGACGCGTTGAGCCAAGGCTTGCGTTTGCTCTTCAAGCGATTCACGCACTCCCCCCAATCGTCCATCGATCGTGGGGCGGATACCGATCTTAGGTAGTTCGCCTTGCCATACGGTAGTGATGTCCGCCATCGAAAAATCCTTTGTGTAGAGACTTGGAGGTGTAGGGTTTTGTAGGGGGTGTGAAGCTGGCTCGGTGAAGTGCCCGGCAATGATTTTGACCGTGATTCTGTCCGTAGTGCCAGCGAACGGAGTTTGTCTTGACTATGATTTGATTAACTGAAGTGGTGCCACGCGAACCTTGTTTCAGGCGGCGAAAATCGCCACGCATTCCGCTATCGGCATTCAAGTCACCAATCGTCTCTGTAAGATTCGCTACCGCATCGGCCAAACGCCATGCGGCGTGACAACGCGGGACGCCGTTCGCCGCGAGCGACTCGGGGCACGATGACACGACCGGCTCAGCCCGTGCGTCCTTGATTCTAAAGCTAATAATACCGGCGATCAATCTTGCTACAAT
>NZ_JBFHFD010000188.1:0-13686 GCF_041583735.1 Novipirellula sp. | reverse complement strand
GCGTGCGGATAATTCGGACAAGGCTGTGATTGCGGCGCACGCCCGGTCATCGTCAAGTTGGACCAAGCAGTCGTCGACCACCAATGGCAACGCGGTGCCACGAGTCAATTGATGATCGATCGAAGCCAATCTTAGGGCCAAATACAATGCATCGGCTGTCCCCGTGCTCATGGCGTTGGCTGGCACATCGGGTTCGTCGCTACGCGTGCGAGTTCCGAACAACATCACCTTTCCACGCGAGTCGAAATCGACCTTTAACGAGTCATATTCGTCTCGTGTCAGTTGTTGGAAAATCGTCGATGCAAGTTGTAGTACCGGCCCTTGGTTCTCTTGTCGGTAATGCTCAATCGCTTGTCGCAGCATCATCGCGGCGACCTTCACGCGAGCGAACTCTTCGATCGCGTTCTCCATTTTGCCGGTCAAAAATTGGATCGATTGCGAAAGTTCTGAAGCCCGATCGCTGCCATCGATTTGTTTTAGCCGCAGTCGCAACGCACCGACCGTTTGCTGGGCTTCGGAAAGCGATTCTTGGTTATTGGCTAGATCGGCTTCGATCTTTTCAATTTCAATTTGCACCAATTCGGGTTGGTGCTCGGCGACCTCTTCGGCGAACGCTTCGAGCTGGACGGTACCCGAAAGCATCCGCAATTGCTCTTCGATCGCTTGCTTGGATTGTTCGAACTGTTGCCGCTGTTTGGATCGCTGCTCGACTTCGACCAATTGTTCCGCCGCGTCGCAGCCAGCTTCTTCGCACAGCTTTTGAATTGCGACTTCGGCTTCGGTCACCTGTTGCTCGGCAGTTTCAAGTTGCTTTTCAGTCGAAGCAAGTTGCGTTGCCAAAACACCGCGTTGTTGTGACGCAGCACGCTCGTTTTGCAATCGATTGTAAAGCTGCTTGACGGTGCTGAAGGCGTCGCTGACGTCCCCTTCCTTTTCCTCGAGCTTGATGCCCAGTTCGGTGGCTAGGCGTGCGACGTCTTTTTGGTAGGTCTTGTCGTCTTCGAGCATTGATCGAATGCGGTGAGCCAAAATATCGCGTTCGCGTTTCTGGGCACACAACGCGTCGATTTGCGTGATCTTTTCCAACACCACCGCTGGAGTGCGGTCTACCGATTCGGCCAGTGCCGATGTGGCGGCGGCCCAATCGGTGTGCCACGTGTCGTAGTCGCGTTGACGCGATTCGAGTTGCGTTTGCAATCTCGGCAACTCTTCACGCATCATGTCATGTTGTTTCAATTGTTCATCGTAACGTTTACGAGCATGATGCAGCGTCGTGCGAAGATTCACCGCGTCATCGTACAGCGACGAAAAATCATTCGCGTCGATCTGGTCAAACAGGCTCGGTTCGTCACTGCCGACCAAGACAGGTTTGTCGACGACGGCTGATTCGATCGCGTGATTGAGTCGTTTGCACGAGGCGGCAATACGTTCTTCGAGTTGACTCACACGCTCTCGGGCTTCGTCAAGCCGGATGGTCGTTTCCACTAATTGAGCATGCGCGGTGATCCAGCGATACATGCGGTCAGGCGTGGTGGGGGTGACGCCCGAGGCTTCCCACAATGATTGCCATTGTTGCTGGGCCTCTTGGAACGCGGCTTTCGCTGCCTCGCCGTTTGTTTGGCAAAGCGTCTTTTGGTTGGCAGCCTTCTTTAGCTCCTCTTCGATCGAACTTTGCAGGTGCAGTTGTTCGTGATGAGACCGCATCGCATCGACTAGCGAATCGGCTTTGCGGATTTCCGCTTGCAACTGTGTCAGCGTTTTGGTGTCGAGCGTTCCTGCTTGATTGGCGGCGATCACATCGCAGAAAATTGCATCGCGACGCTCACGAGCTTCGCCCAATTGTTCCTCGCTCGGTAGCGTCGTGACAGACTGGACCGCTTCGAGTCGCTGTTGCAATTCCCGCTCGGTCGTGTCGAGTTGCTTCCATTGTTGCGTTACTGCGGCAAGTTGCTGTTCTCGCTTTTCGAGATTCTGGACAGCCGATTCGATTGCCGATTCCACTGGCAATCGCAATTTGGCGGTGTCATGGAACGAATCTGCAAACGAAGCCGCGGTGGTGTCGCCGGACGACGCAATCGGGCTGCAGAACGTATCCAATTTTCGGGCGACTTGTTCACAGCGGTTTTGAAGTTGTTTGACGTCCGATTTCTGCTGAGCCAAATTCGACAGCACCGAATCGGGAGATCCAACCGACTCGATCAATTGGCTGATCGAGTAGGGATCGTCCGGAACGATCGTTTCTTTTGCTTGTTCATCGGCTTCGGCAAGCCGTTTGCTGAGCGAGCGGAGGCTTTCGTCGGCGTCGTCTCGTTGTTTGGCGATCACGGCGTATTGCTGCGCCAAATCGTTGAGCTTGGTTCGCACCGAATCGACAACCCGCAGTTTTTTTAGTGATGAATCGATTTCATCGGTAACCGCCTGCTCTTCTTGCGAGACGATTTCGACCGAAAGCTCTTGTAACGCTTCGACCATCCGGCGATCAAGGTTTTTGCGAGTGCGTTGCAGATTGGCACGCTGAGTCCGAGCCTCTTCTCTCGCACCGAGACGCTGAAACAGCGAGTCGATTTGGGCTTCGTGAACCAAAATCGCCGAGTCATCGCCGAGGCTCTTCAGCTGTTTGGTCAATTCATCGACGCGGGTGCTGAGCGAACGCGTTTGCCGCAGCGAGATCTCGTGATGAGTGTCGACGGTGCGGCGTCGTTCACTAAAGGCATCGTCAAGCCGCGGTGCATCGGCAAGTTCGTCTAGCTTTTGAAGCAACGAATGCCACTGCGGGATCAACGGCAATGCGCTCTTAACCGCACGCAGTTTCGACAATGCGACCGCCGCTTCTTTGACGCAGTTTTGCAGTTCGTCGACGCGTTGGCACTCTCGATCCAGTTCGTCTTTGAGATCGTTAAAATCGCTCGGAGGGATTTTCGCTAGCTCGAGTTCTTTTCGTTTTTCAGCGATTTCGCGAGACAATTGATTGATCGCCCCTCGGGTACCGCCCGCAACAAACAGCTTGCCCGCCAAGTCATCGAGTTGGGATTGCACCGTTTTCAGTTGGCTGACCCCGGCTCCGGCGGCAAACAGGATTTCACCCAGATCTCCTTCGCCCTCGAGGATGGCTTGACCGCCGCGAACGAGTTCCTCATGCGACAAACCAAAGCGATGCTCAAACGCCTCGCGATCAACGCCACCTAGCATTGCGTCGAGAACCGCATCGTCGATCGTTTCATTGTCGTCGGCATCGCGCAGCGTCGCCTTGTTGCCGCGTCGCCGCAGGCACTCTAGCACGGTGCCGTTACCATCGGACAACTTGCCACCGACTCGAATCTTCCCCGTCGGGTGGATGTAATTGTCCTCGGCACGTTTGGACATGCCATACAGCAGTGATGTGATTGCGCGCAGACTTGTCGATTTTCCCGACTCGTTGGGCCCGTAGATGATGTGTAACCGCCGCGGACCGTCGGGCAATTCGATCGAGGTGTCGGTGAAACGTCCAAACGCTTTTAAATCGAGTCGTTCAATGATCATCAGTTCGCGTCCTCGCTTCCTTGCAAACGGCCGAGCAATTCCGCGGCAGCGGATTCAATCAGTTCGTCGACCCATTGGTCGTTGTCGGCGGAAAAGTTTTCTTCTTGTTCGGGCACTTTCTTGATCAATGCCGCAAATTCATTGGCAATCAATTTGCCCCGCTCGGGTGAGTTGCGTAGGTCATCAAAGATTTTGGAAACACTCGCCAGCGGTCCTTCCAAATCACCCAGGTCCAATTCGTGATTGGGCGTCGACGTTCGTAAGCGAAACTTTTCCATCCAAGCTTGGCCAGCACCATGCGTGATCGCAGTGGCGCGCAGCGACGCTTCTAAACGACGACGACTTTGATGCAGGGCGTTGTGGATCGGTGTGTCGCCGACAATCGAAACACGAGAAACCAGCAGCCGATCCTCGATCGTTTTGACCGTCTGTTGCAGCCATTGTTCGTATTCTTCGATGATGTCATCGACATGCTCGATTTTCGCAGCATTGATTTCGAACGATTCCCAGCGAACGACATCCAGCGGATGAAACGTTCGTGTACATTTGCCGCGGGAATTGATGTCGATGATCACGCAGCCCTTCTCGCCAGATTCGCGAATATGGCGGCCTTGGATGTTGCCGCTGAATACGATCGGAGCTCCATCCTCGGTTCCGTGCTCGCCGCGGATATGGATGTGCCCGAGCGCCCAATAGTCGTATTCTTTGGCGGTCAATTCAGTCGGTTTACAGGGTGAATAATTATCGTGCCCCTCGGCCCCCGTCAAACTGGTGTGCAGCAGTCCGAGATTGAACATTCCTGAGAGCGGTTTGGGGTACGTTTTCGAAAGATCGTCGGTTTCCGCTTTCTTGCGGAACGAGCGACCATGCACGGCCACACCAATCGATTCGAAGATGCGGCAATCGACTTTTTCGGCAGCCAACATGATCTCGCTGCCGTCGGGATTCTTGGGCAGCGGTAACGACGAGGTCATGATGTTTTGTGCATCATGGTTGCCGCGGATGACCACCAACGGAATTCCGGCACGCGTCAACTTGGCCGCTTGAGCGACGAAGAACAGCCCCGTGTTTTGATCCCGCCAATCGCCATCGTAAAGATCGCCCGCGATCACGACCAAGTCGACTTCTTCGTCGATCGCCAACCGCACCAAGTTTTCCAGCGCACGACGCGAGGCGCCACGGATTTGGTCGACCGGAGCATCTTCGTATGATTCCAAGTTTTGCAGCGGACTGTCCAGATGGATGTCCGCGGCATGTAAGATTCTTCGTTTACTCAATGCTGTCTCAATGAAGGTTGGCGGTTTGCACTTTGACGCGACGACGAAGACGCGTGGGCAAAGCAGATCTCGACGTGCTTGACGGGTTCGCTATCAGCGACGACCCGTTTCGCAGGCCCCTTGTCATTTTTGTACCAATCAGGGTTTCCCGAACAATACAGCGTTTCATTGTCGGCAGTAGGGTCCGCGTCACAACCCAGCGCGTGATAGATCAGCGACGCGGCGGTTTTGACTTGAAAGTCCTTTTTCTTGCTCGGCTGAACGATGATGTACAGCGCCTGCTTGGCTCGCGTAATGGCAACATACAACAAACAGAGCGCCTCGGTCATCGAGCTTGCTCCTTGCCCCCCAAACGCGAGTTGCCAGCGACGATCCAGGAAATGCCAATGCGTTTGTCCAATATAACGCGTGATCCCGCTGGGCGGTTCGCTCAGCGATTTCATGTCCGCGACGCAATTGCCGCTGCTGCGTGTGAGCGGTCCATCCAACTGTGGCAACACCACGACATCGAACTCGAGTCCCTTGGATTGATGCACCGTCATCACTCGCACCGGAGCACGCTGAGGGCGTTCGACCCGTTTCTCGCGGACCAAACGGACGAAGTCTCGCAGTCGTGGGCCAGGATTGTTTTCGTACGCGATGGCAAGCCGCGTCAATTGTTTCAGTCGCAACGTGTCGCGGGCGTTGCAGTTCGCAGCGAGTTTGCCAGCGAGATACTCGACCGTTTGGGCAATCCCATCGCGTTCGACTCGCATCCGAATCGTGTTTTCATTGAGCGACGGATCGGCCACCATCAACGTTTGTTCGACGTGGAATCGCCAACGTCCATCTCCGGGATGTTCGGCCATCATCAACGCCGACAACACCGTTTCGACTGCGGCGGAATCGGTCAGCGGATTGCCTCCTTCTTGGCTGACTTCGATATCGAGTGCCTCCAACCGCATGATCAATTGAGCCACCGCGCCGTTGGTTCGCGTCAGCACCCCAATCGATTTATGAGGCGATTTTCTGTGAATCTCGGCGATTCGTTTTGCCGCGTCATTAAAACAGGCGTCATCGTTGGCCGCTTTGTCGCCGTCTTTGACCGTATGGCTGGTTTCGATTTGCACGTAACCGGCAAGCGACTTGTTATTGGCTGCATGCGGTGGGAATTGTTTGGCAAACTTGCGAATCGACTCGGCTTCGTGAGCCGATTTGTCGGCCGGGTTTTTTACGTCGCCTTCGGTTGCCATCGGATGACGAGCGAGGTTGGAAAACAGCGTATTGACGAACTCGATGATGTCGGGACTGCTACGAAAGCTGACATTTTGTTCGGATTCGGTGATGCCCGCGATCTCGTCGGTCACGGCATCAAAGATCTCGGCCACGCCACCGCGCCATCCGTAGATCGCTTGTTTGGTATCACCGACACAGAAAAACGATCGGGCGGTCTGCCATGACGATCCATCACGCTCCGCCGCGGCGGTGTCGCAAGCGTGCATCGCCAACGGACGCAGCACTTGCCACTGGGCAGGCGAAGTGTCTTGGAATTCGTCGAGCAAAACATGGTCGATCGCGCCGTCCATGCGGTTGGTCAACGAGGCATGGTCGACCTTGGCAAACAGGTTGGCCAACCGGACCGCGACGTCCTCGAACCCCAGCACGCGAGTGGCTTGTTTGAGTTGGTTGACGTGGAAATCGTAGGCCGCCAACACCTTGCCTGTGGCCTCGTTCTGGGCGCTCAGCAAACTTAGCACCTCGGTTCGGACGGCTGCGTAGACAACGTCCAGCGCCTCGTCGAGTCCGTCGGGTAACACGCTGCGTCCGAACTTGACATCCTCGCCCGTCCGGCGGGCTTTGGCGATATTCACGATCAACGTTTCATCGGTCAATGTCTTGAAGTCGCCCGTTTCCGTGACATCCGCCAATTTTTGCAGCTTGGCTTTCACGGTCTTTTGTTTCGCTTCGGCCTGGCGAAGCTCGCCAGCGACTCGCGTTAAATCTTTTTGCTCGGGACGTTTCGGAACGACAAGCTTGTGCCAAACCTCTTGTTCGCTGCGACGCTGGGTGCTGTAGGCGGTATCGATGACTTGCATCAATTCACGCTGGATCGAACGCTTGATTTCGCCCTTGCCAAGCATCGTCAAGATCGTGGTCATTTCGCTCGGATTCAGCATCGAAACCACATTGCTGATCGCTTGTTCTTTGATCCACATCTCTTGGATCTCGTCGGTCAACTGCCACGCGGGAGGCAAGTTCAATTCAAACGGGAAGGAACGTGCCAATTGGGTGAACAGACTGTCGAGCGTGCAGATCCGCAAGCGATGGATGTTGCGCAGGATCTTGTGCAGCAGTTGACGACACGTTTGGTGGTTCAGCGTCGGCACCCCGACTTGATCTCGCAATTGCTGCAGTGCATCGGCATCGTTGTCATCGCCCGCTTTGGAAAGCACCAGCAACACACGGTCCAGGATTTCGCCAGCCGCTTTACGAGTAAACGTCGTCGCTAGGATCGTCTCGGGCGGCGAGTCTTGCAGCAGAATCCGCAACAACCGGGCGGTCAATTGGTACGTCTTTCCCGTCCCTGCCGACGCGCGGACGAGCGTCGGACGAAGTGCGTTGGTTTGTGTGGTGGCGTTCAAGGTGATTTTGTGGGGGTTGGGGAAAGGCATCAACTATCAGTGGCACGGCAACATCGCGGCAGAACGATGCGGCCTATTCGGAATCATCCATTCCGCCGGCGACGGACATCACGCCGGTTTGCATGATCATGTCATAGTCGTCGTACTGGATCGGGTCGGTGCTCGGCGCAAAGTCTTCGTCACGGATGCGGCGAACGCAGGCGAGGATCAGTAGTCGAGCTTGATCCATTAGCGGTTCGTCAAATTCGGCGATGTTGATCTTCGTTTCCTCGTCCTTGTCGCTGATATTGAAGTAACCGAGTTGCACTTCGGTTGGATTGGCTTCGATGCCGAGATACGGAATCATCATGCGGTAGAGCGGCAATTGCAGGTCAATCCACTTCAGTCCCTCGTCGGTCTTTTTGAGGTGCTTTTTCTCAGGTTTGTGCCCGTGCGTTTTGTAATCCAAAATCGCCCAGCGTCCTAAATCGGGGTGGTAGTCGATGCGATCGAGTCGGCCACGAAGTCCCATTTTAAAGCCGTCGACCTCGATACAGGCTCCGTCACGTTTGTCATCCACGGACGCTTCGGATTCTTTGATCACCCAGCCTTCGCCGATGCGTTTGGCTTGTTCGATCGCCACTTTGCGAAGTCGTCTTTCCGCTTGACGGATTTGCAATGCCACCGCGGTGGAAGCCGAGTCGCCGTATCGCAAGCTCGCATAACGGTGCAAATGATGAAGCAGGATTTTTTCGATCTTGTCCGCGTCGGCTTCGTCACGGTCATCGGAATCGCCAAACGTTTCCAGCGCACCGTGAATCAAATCGCCAAATTGGTTCGCCGCTAATTCGGCTGACATGTCGTCCAGCGGTTTCAGCTTCAGCACATGACGCAGATAGAATCGATACGGACATGCCAAGTAATCGTGAAACGCGGTCACGCTCATGGCCTTGACCGGACAGGTACCGGTCGAAGGGGGCAACTTGGGGATCGGCAGCGATGATTCGACGTTTGCGGTGTCCCAGCCGTGCTGGACCACCACTCCCGGTCGGCTTTTTTCGAGTAACAAGCGGATTCGCCGAGCCACGTCCTCGTCCGATGCTGCCGCCAACAATCGACTGGGCGGTGTCGGAGTCCCATCGGCCGAATTGCGACCGACAATAAAACGAACCGATTGGCGAGTCGACAGCAATAGTTGCATGTTGTAAACGTCGCGGGCAAAGCGGCGGTCGTTGTCGGCCATCCGCAATTGAGTTCGCAGCGTGCCTGGCAAAAACGCGTCGTTGGTGACTGCGGTGGGGACAAACGGATGGTTCAGCCCCAGCACCACCAACGCCTGAGCATCATCCAAGGCGAGATCGAGCCAACCGAGGATTTCAATGTCGTCGGGCTTCATCGCATCGACGACACGCAGGTCGCCGACGCGATTGGCGATCATTTGCATCGCACTCGCCCCATCAATTTCGAGATCCAATTCCGCGTTGACCTCGGCAAACCGTGTTAACAATCCGCGAACCGAATGCAGCGCCATCGCCGTTCGGTCTTGCGGGCCGCTGTCTTCAGGAAGGTTGTCCGATTCGAATGCGAATAGTGGCAGAGACTCGTCGGCGAGTTGTTCGGAATCGAGTTCCTGAGAATAAAGCGTCGATAGCCACTGCGAGATCGCGCCGCACCATTGCCCTAACGAGCGGTTCGCCCCTTGCAGTGGCGCCATCCATTTTTCGATCCGTTTGGCGACCTGGATCGCCGTGGGGTAGTTTTTCTTTGCCTCCTCGGGCAACGGGTTCGCCAGTTGGATGGGAAAGTGGTTGGCGAGTAGTTGGTCCAACTGCGTTAACCAGGACTTGGCCGCGTCGGGATCCTGTTTGCAGATCCAATCGTGAACATCTGCGTGCCGAACCAGCGTGGCCAGCGATTGCCACGAGCGAGTTTTTAAATAGGACGCGGTTAAATTCAGCAGCCGCCCGATCGCCGTCCGGTCGATGCTCCAGCCCAGGTTTCGGAACGTATCGACACCGCAGCTTCGCATTTCAAACTCGATCGGGCCGACTTGGGATTCGTCGGTGACGCCGATCGTGACTTCGTCGACCGGATATTGTTGTGCAAACTCGGCAATCACTTCGGCAACGGCGGTCGCTTGGTCGGCAATATCGCCGGCCGGAATCAATTGGTCGTCTTCGATCGGCAAGCGGTAATCGGCCCACTTGCTCGTTTCGATACAGCCCAGGTCGTCAAATCGCGACGCTTCGTTTTCGGGGGCGGCAACCATCGCAATGATTTCGCCTTGCATGGCTCGCAGCATCGCAATCTGCAGATGACTCAGGTCGCTCGTCCCAATCATCACGATCGTCGAGTCGGTTTTACAGGCGTTGTTGGCCAGCGCAAATCGACGTTCGTGATGCGGGTCGGCCAGCCCCGCCGAGGCGAGTCGTTTTAAATACGATTCAAACAACGTCGCCAGCAGTGTCCATCGTCGCTGGTCGTTTTCCGCTTCGGTCGCGGCGGCCACATCGGCAAACGAAAGTTGGTTCGAGGCCAAATCCTCGTGCAGCCCCCGAATCGTCGCCGCCAACTCCATCCAAGTATCCGCTTCATCGGACGTCGGTAATGTGGGAACAAGCGGTTTCAGCGTTTCCGGATTGGTCGCCGCAAGGACTTGGGACCAAGCAAGCGTTTGCTCGAAGTCGATCGCCAGTTTGGCGCGGGGCGAATAGAGTTGTTCGGGAAGCCGACCAAGTGTCAGGATTCGGGGCAGACTCAGACGCAATTCGGCATTGGCGGCCGCTTCCTTCAAAAGCGTCTCGAAACGATAGGAACTTTGCGAGGTGGGCAGAACGCAGATCAGTCCTGACAGATCAAATTGATTCGCCGACGCAAATTTCGTTTTCAGCGATTCCACAGCACGCGGCAGCAGCGGGGCTTCCCAGCCAAGAAATTGGGTCGTGATTTGTGGATTCATAGATTCGGTGACAAAAAAGGTCATGCGACCCGAGGCGGAAATACAGTAGTGTCGCGATCGGAGTGACACGTCTGGTCACAACGGAGTGATTTTCAGGAAAAAAGTGTTCTTTGCTAGTAAGGCAAAAAAACAAGCAGTCAGCCCAGGTTGCCCATCTTTCCTGGTTCCGTTCAGAAAGAATGAAAGGACTTGGGAAAATTTACCGTCTGTGCTGAATGTTCTAGCGCCGCAGCGCCGATAACACTTAACAAATGGAGTCCCAGGGAAGCCACTACCGTGCGCATGGAGGCGCACCGCGATGATCATCTGGTCCATCAAATTATTGAGTAACGTTCGCCACGCGATCGCCGGACGCAAATATCCGCACCAGCTTGCTGGGGCGGTTGCGATCGGTGCGTTGTTGGGCATTATTCCGCACGGAAATCTGTTGGCGCTGTTTGTGCTGATCGTTTTGTTGTCGCTGAAGATCAACCATTCGATGGCGGCATTGACCACGATCGGGACGACCTTCGCCGCCACCAAGCTTGATCCGTATTCGCATGACGTCGGCAGCTATATTCTGACGCATCCGACGCTCGGTCCCAAGATGGCCAGCTTTTGGAAGTTGCCGCTGGTGCCGTGGACCGATCTGAACAACACCGTTGTGTTGGGAAGTTTTGTCATCGGATTGGCCGCCGTGCTGCCGATCTTCCTGATCACCTACCCCGTGTTTCGGTTGTTCAAACCCCAGGATGCGGAGGCCGAACGCGAGCGGATCGACGCCCTTTCGGATGAAGCACTCGATGCCGAAGAAAACCGCGTCGTGCTTCAGCCCGCAACTCCCAACGCCCCGAAAACGCCACGTCGCGTAGGCGAGGTGGCTGCCGCGGCGACACAGCCGATGGTCGTTCGCATCGATCAATCGCATGTTGTTTCCAAGTCGGACGCGGAAACCCATGCTGAAGTTAATGCAGAGGTGAACGCCGCGTTTGATGATGAATCAAACGACTCTAGCGAACACCTGCAGATGCCTCGTATGTCGGTCGAGACGCGAATCGATGTGATTCGCATGAAAGATGCCGACATGGCGAACAGCCCCATTGAAACCACTCCCTCGGCCACTCAGGACGAGGACGAAACCGATCAACAACCGATGGACGAGGCGCTGAATTACTTACTTCGTCAATTGCGCACCTCTAAGCAAAAGGATGCAGCATGATACGCTGGAGTTTTGTACTAACCCGTCTGATCATTGTTGTCACGATCATCATGTTGTTGCGTTGGGGCCTAGGCCCGGTCGCAAGCTACGTGACAATCAAAGGGTTCGAAAGTGCCACCGGTGCCAAAGTCGAAATCGGCAGCGCCCATGTCGGACTGTTTCCCCCGAGCATCTCGTATTCGGATTTCCGAGTCGCGGATCCTCGTAAGGGCAAAGAGATGGAGGACATGTTTCGCGCCGAATCGATCGAGCTGGTGATCGATGGCGACGCGATGCTGCATCGCCGCTGGGTTGCCCGCGATGGCAAAATCACCGGTCTGGTCATTGGTGCCGATCGAGATTCGTCGGGACACTATGAAGACGAACAAGAAGAGGCGGCTCCTTC
Organism: Novipirellula sp.; assembly: GCF_041583735.1. Classification (NCBI taxonomy): domain Bacteria; kingdom Pseudomonadati; phylum Planctomycetota; class Planctomycetia; order Pirellulales; family Pirellulaceae; genus Novipirellula; species Novipirellula sp. Next base: position 1,748 of record NZ_JBFHFD010000188.1, on the reverse strand, counting down.
GCCTTCGGATGCCCCTTCGTTCTTGACTCGCATGATTGCCGCGACAACTGATTCGCTTAGCGCCGAAGCAAGTGCGTTGACCGAAAATCTTGAAACAGTTCGCCGTAGTCGTGAGATCCGCGACCGCTGGGAAAGCGAATACGATTCGTTGGTTGTGCGAGCACGTAACTTGGAAAAACAGATTCGCACGGTGCGTGATGAAGCACGTGGGATCGACAATCCGCTGCGAGATTGGCCGCAACTGCAGCGGACGCTCGAGCAAGCCAAACAAGCTCGCAACGAATTGATGGCGGTTCGCCAAGCGATCGACACCTTGCCCGAACAACTGCAATCCGATCTCGCTTCGCTGGATGAAGCGAAGAAGATCGACATGCAAAAAGTCAACCAATTTGTGCCAGGCGATCTTCAGAATGGGGACGACTTTGGTATCGATATGTTGAAGTTTGCTGTGCAAAAACAGATCGATCAGATTCGCGGCTACCTGGATGGGGGACGCACGATCGCCAACTACACCGTGGTGGCGCCTGAGAGCGAACGGGGGCGAGGCGAAGACTTTGATTTGCTTGGCAACGCACAGCTCTCAGCCTTGCTGGTTCGTCGCTGCGAAGTCGGCGGATCGATGCGTGCCAACGGCAAAATGTATTCGCTCAAAGGCATCGTTGAAAATCTGACCCCGACGCCCGAGTTATTGCGAGAGCCAACGCTGGTCAAGTTCCAATTAGATGGGCCCGATGTGGTTCGCGTTGAATACGCGGTCGATCGTCGTCGCGGTGCGGATGTCGATTTGTTGACTCTGCATTGGCCGCAAATGGAAGCCAAACCGCTGCGTTTAGGCAGCCAACACGAAGCGGGAATCAAGATTAGTGGCGGCCAACGCGAATTGTGGGTCCAACTGCGTAGCGAAGGTGAGAACGTCGAAGGCCGTTTTGTCAGCAAGCAGACGGGGCTGCAGATGAAGCTTGCGGTCGATTCTAAATTTGCTAAATCGGCGGCGGTCCAGTCGTTGCAGTCGAGTTTAGATGCGGTCGACCGTATCGAGATTGATGCCAACTTCAGCGGCCAGTGGAATGATCTTGCCCTGAAGATGCACACCAATCTTGGCCAAGTGTTCCGCCGAGCGACTCAGGACGCTGTCAATGATCAAATCGTGGCATCGAAGCAGAAGCTGCAGGAACAGGTCGACAAGGCTCACTTGGAGCAAACGTTGGCGTTGCGAGAATGGTTGACGTCACAGCAAAGCGAAGCACGTTCGCTGCTGGCCAGTGCGGACAAGTCGATCGAAGAGATGAGCCAAAAGGTGATGAGCGAAGTCGGCGAGGCCGACGTCTATCTCGGCAAGTTGCGAGGCGCCTTCGAGAAGAAGCTGCGTTAAAGGCGGCTTTCAATGTCGCCGGACGTCTCCGACGTCCGATTGATAGGTTGATATTTTAGCCCAGAGGGCGGCACAATCTCTGCCGGGGGTGGCAACCCTCGGACTGCAGCCTATGTTGCTGCCACCTCTCCACCGACGAAGGAGACTGCTGATTTATGACGACATCACCGTTCTTATGTTAGCCGCTTGGGCGCTGTGAAACATTGAGAGACGGCAAATTACGGCATTTGCGTTCCGTAGCTACGCTGCTCCGAAAACGGCATCCGGTAATTTGCTGGGTGCGGGCAGACCGATAGCGATGGCTCTTATGGACAAGGCCTTAAATATCGGCTTGTGGATTATTTGTGTTTAGGTGACGTGACGTCGTTCAGGCTGC
>NZ_JBFHFD010000187.1:0-13811 GCF_041583735.1 Novipirellula sp. | reverse complement strand
TTCGCTGCGGCAGTCACGGCACCATGTTGCCGGACGCGTCTAATACCCGACCCTCCACAACACTCTTTCAACCCCAGTTCGCACCCAAGACCAGATCCAGGGGCGAAGGGGGCCATAGGTGGTTGCGTCACCTTGCATCCCCGGTCGCAATTTGCCGTTTTCATTTTCGACTTCGATGCGGCCAATAAAAACATTTTTGTCGTCACGAATCTCGGAGGACGGATACAAATCGTCCAGTTCTTGATGGATCGAGCGGCCTCCGATCGAACCAAACCGAATCCGCGCTGGCGAATGAGCACTCACAAAATCGATTTCATGCGCAGGAATCTCCACTTCGATCGCCATCCGATCCATCGGAGAAATCTCGAACATCGTCTGTCCCAATTCCAGGGGTGACCCGACATATTGGCTCAGATCGCCACTGATGATCACTCCGTCAATCGGGCTAACCACTTCCAATCGTTGCAAGCGATCCGAAAGCAGTTCGAAGGTGCGGTTGAGCTGCCGTTCTCGCAAACGTGCTTGTTGGGCATCGGCGATCCGGCCGGTCGCCAACGCGGTGTCATGTTCCTTGGAAGCTTGTTGCATTTCCGCGGCAATCGATTCGCGTTCAAGCCGCAGCGGACGTCCGTCGAGAGTAACCAACAACTGCCCCGCCTTGACCGTTTCGCCCGGCTTGACATGGTTCGCCAACAACGTCGCTTCGAATGGCGTTGCAACCAGTCGCTGCTGAATCGGTTGCACCGTGGCGGTACAGGCGACGCGGTAATGGACGGGCCAAAACGCCAATAGCATCAACACGAGCGACAGTGCACCGGCGATCGTTAACGTACGCCGAGTCAGATTTTGTATTGCTTTAGGGGTGGCGTATTTTGGACGACTCCAAAACACGTTTGACAATGTTCGAATGATCGTTCGCAGCCATTCGCCAAAGACCGACTTGTCGGTAACCGGATAGATCCACAGCAAGCATCGCTCGTCGGAATCACTTTGTGGCATGCACAAGACCATCGCTTGCTCGTGGACCAAAACACCACATTGGACATCGACCAAATCGGACCACTGTTTTGCCGCAGCGATACGGGGCCCGCTCTCGGGGCCGAGCCATCCGAGTCGTTGATCGTACAACCGTTTCAGTCGAGCGTTACCGAGTCCGCAACGGACGGTGGCGTCAGGAAAGCGACGCGAAATCTCTTGAGTCATAATCCGCATCGCATCGACGCGGGTATCGGCCGAAGCGATCGCGCCAATGATCTCGAACAAATTCCCCAGTTGTTCTGGCGGACTCTGGTTGGATGTCGTGCTTGGTCCCGTTGTTTTTTCGCTCGACGGATCGGTGGCAGCAGGACGCGGTTTGACCTTATTTCCAGTCAACGAGACGTGCAGCATCGCATCGGTTTTAAACGCTTCGGATTGCCGTACAATGCTCACCTGGTTACTCCCTCGGGCGACTGCAGTTTATTTTTTAGCGGCCTTTGGGAAACCGCTTGTTTGGCACTCGCCGGATCACGTTGTGAAGTTCCCAAGATGCTGAGGGTGCAGCGATCGCCCGCGCGTAAATGATGCGCTGCATTGTCGAGTACGACTCGGACCTGGACGGTTCCACTTTCGCCGTCGATGTCGGGTGCAATCGAACTGATTTTTGTATCAATCGTCTTTCCGTTGCTTCGCAAAAAGACGCGTGCCGGTGTCCCCACACTCAATCGAGCAATCTCTTCGGCGGGAACATTAAACACGCCAATCAATCGATCCATGACAAGCAGTCGAGCGATCACAGGTTCGCTCGGTGAGACGTACTCACCCGGTTCGCGAAACAACTCGGCGATCACTCCGCCAACCGGAGCGACGATTTTGCGTCGTTCTAATTGCAATTGGTACCGCTCCAATTCCAAGCGACGAAGATGAGTTTGCTCTTGGGCGGCCAACAATCTCGCTTCGGCAATTTCCAAGTCGGCTTCGGTACGACGCAATTCATCGGGTCGAGCCATATTCTTGGCCGCCAATTCACGGACCATGCCAACGCGTTTTCGCTGCAATTCCGCTTCGACTCGCGCCGCGTCCTGGTTGCCTCGCATGTTGGACTGCATTTCCGCCAATTTGACGGCCGACACCTGAACCTCGTCATCAAGACGTCCGATGACTTGGCCCGCCTCGATCGAATCGCCAATCTCGACTTCCATCGACAACAACAATCCGACCTCCGACGCCGCCACCATGATGTCATGCTGAGGCTCCGTGAATCCGTCGTAGACCAAGGTCTGCGGCTGCGTATAGGTCGGCGATTGCGAATAAGCTCGCGGTGCATCGGCTAGTGAAAGAACGCCGATGTTGCACACCAAGGTTGCCGAAACAACGATCGACTTCATACAGTGCCGGAACATTGACATCCCCCCCCATTCGTCTTTGTGTGTTCGTATCATGATTAGGGTCCCCTATGGTCAATGGTTTCGATCAACCCCGAGTCTCTGGTACCAAGCCCGAGTCGTGTTGGTCGCGGCGTCGCAGGCGACGTGACACGAATTTCCACTGCGGGTGGCAGACCATTCGGCGTTGCGGTTGTCGGCTTTGCCCAAGGCAGGAACCTTTCTTTGGATGCATCATCGATTGCGTTGTTGGGCGCGACGCTATCGGGCGTGTCATCGGTCACGTCATCGGGCGAAGAATTTAGCATGTTGGCGGCGGCATCGCCGGATCGATGCTGGAACGATCCAAATTCGCCGCGTGGGATCGACGCCGCGGTGTCGTTGTTCGAGCTGCGGACAATATCGATATCGGTGCGTCCGGGGACACGCAGCGTTTCGATATTTTCGTGGATCAGCAGATTGCCCATCGCACGCTCGAGCTCGATCAACGAGACCAAGTAATTGACTTGAGTGGAAACCCATTCGCGTTCGGCATCCGAGCGACGTTGTTGTGCATCGAGCAGATTTTCGAGCACGACACCGACACGCGTGCCATCGCCACCGAACATCCGATAGCGTTCTGTTAACACGGTTTCTTCGTCCGTGGTGGCCAGCACGGTTTGACGTTTACTTTGATGCTGGGCAATCGAGGTATCGACATCAATCAGCGCGGTTTCGATCTCCGCTCGCGTGACTTGCATCGTTTCCCGCAGCTCTTCTGATTTTTGGCGATACCAGTGAATGGCTTCGCGATGACGGGCACGGGCATAACGATTGCCTTGAGGCATTTCGTACTGCAGTGCTGCACTGAGCCCTGGTCCCCCCTCGGTGAATTGATTTCCGAAGGAATGGAAGACATCATTGTGTCCATTCAGAGCGGCCAAATAGGCATCAAATACCGCGTTCAGTTCGGGTAGCAACTGGTTCCGAGTAATCCGCATCGAAAGCGCAGCCGATTCCAACTCTTTCGCCGCCGCACGGACTTCGGGTCGGTTCTCGAGTCCTTGGATGACGGCATCGCGAAGTGTCCACTGCAGCGAAGCCGCCAACGGAGGATCCAAGGGGATCATCTCTAACGCGTTTTCCGCCGAGACGAGTTCAGGTCGACCGATCAACATCGCCAATCGGGCTTGCTGACGCCGCACATTGGCTTCGGCCGCAATGATTTGATCCATCCGCCGCGCCAAACGGCCACGGACTTTCGCCAGCTCGATTCGGCTGGAGTCAAAATCGGCACGTCCGACGATGATCCGCTCGATCTCTTGGCCTCGCTCTAACAGCTTCTGTTGCTGCAAGAAATGACAGCGCGCTTCATAGAGTTGCCAATAGGCGGTCATCACGTCGGCAATCCGTTTTTCGACCTGCCGCCGCATCTCTTGCCACGAAACCCCCGCATCGATTTGGGCCTGCGTCAACAAACGCTCGGTATAGACTTGCCCACCGCGGGCCAATAACGGACGCGTCAGACTTAAACTCAGCCGTGAATTGCCTTGATGTTTCGGGTCAAAAAACAAACTATTGCTGTTCAGCGTGCCCAATTCTTGAGACAAATCCCATGTCGACCCGCCGCGAGTGGTCCGGGCGACTCCTGCGGAAACGCCAAACGTATCTTGCTGCAGCCGACTGGGGCCCCCGGTGGTCAAGGTGTTGCCGACGGGGTCGTTGGTCATCCCTGCATTGGATTCCAACAAAATCTTCGAATCAAAGGCGGCATCCTGCTGAGTCACCTTTTCCAGTGCCACACTGGTTCGACTCGAAACACTCTTGATTCGCGGACTGTGCGTCAACGTATCAAGCAAAACCGTGTTCAAATCAAACGAAACCCAGTGCGGCTGCGGCATGATCGGCCCGGCAATCGAGGCATTCCACCACTGAAAATCATGCGGGTCACTTGCCGCCGTCGACACCGCAGCACGTGACGAAGAATCGCCGGAAGCTGCAACGCCGGAAACATGATTGCCGGAAGCATGGGCTCCCGAAGGCATATTTTTGTGGGGCTGCTCGGCCTTGGCAATGGACGCAACGGCAGCAAACGTTGCCAAAGCAACGGCTGCTAGCACTGGGCCCAGCGACAAGAATAAGCGACCGCGAAACATATCTCGGTTAGATGCCTACAGAGGGGGACGGGAACAACAAGGTACCGGCGTACAGATGCCGTATGCGTTGTATCGGACGGTCCGAGGGTCAGGTCGTGATGACTATGCCGAAAAAAGTGTCGTCTTCATCGTTGCAATCGGGTAATCGGTGCGGCAGGAATATTCCACGTAATCGTCAAGGTCCCCCCGAACCCAATAGGTGGTCTATCTTGATGAGATTCTTGGGGAAATACGAAGGCGCGTCACAGATTGCGAACGCATGCTTTTATTGGGAATCTGCGGGTTTCCGCACGTCGCGAATACAAAACGCTGCCAAGTTTGCATGTGCCCATCCGGACACCTTTCTGGGGATACGTTTCCCAAACCGAAGTCACCGCGTAATCGATACCGGCAACGCAATCGTCATATTTTCAAGCAGGAATGAGTCTGGACACCCAATAGACCGATGACAGCAAGGAGGCATTCCTGGTAATGCGGGAGCCATCTGGGGTGCCCACAACCTTTTCCACGGGAATCTCCGTCCAGTGCAACTCATTGAACAAGTTGGTTCAGTTTCATGGCTCGCGAATTTGATTTCTATCCATTAGAAGACCGCATCCTTCTCAGCGGCGACGGTCTCGATGCGAGCGAAGCCGCGAGCGACATCGATCTTGATTTAGCGGCTGCGCTATTGCAACAAATCGATGACTCGGATGGAACAGCGATCGATTCGACAACACTCAGTGCGTTGCAGCCAAGTACAAATGACGACACCCGTGGAGCCGAGTCGACTCACACGATTATTGATGGCCCCACTTTCGATCCCGCCAATCCGATCGAGGTCGTGTTTGTTGATTCGCGTGTGGAAGATGCGGACACCTTACTCGCAGATCTCCGCGATGGTGCGGAAGGCCAAACGCAGTGGTGGATCATTCGACTCGACTCGGCTCGCGATGGCATCTCACAGATCAGTGAAACGATGGCATCGATCACCGGCGTCGACGCGATCCATTTGCTCAGCCATGGCGATGGCGAGAGCATTCAATTGGGATCGACGCGGCTTGATGCGGTCACCAGCCAAACCTATGTGAGCGATATCGCACGCTGGGGTCTATCGCTCGATGCCGATGCCGACATTTTGATTTATGGTTGTGATTTAGCGAGTACCGATTCAGGTCGTGAACTGATCCAGCAGATCGCAGTGTTGTGCGACTGTGACGTCTCACTCGCCGATGGCGGTACGGAACACGCACCACCCGCCATCGATTGGAGTATCGAGTCAACGAGCGATACGTTCGTATCAAGCGCGATCGATGTTGCCACGAAGCATGAAGTGGTTTTTGTCGACACGACGGCAGAGGACTACGAGCAATTGCTGAGCGACCTGCTCTCACAGAAACAGGACGGCCGGCGAGTTGAAATCGTTTTGCTTGACAGCGAACGCGATGGGATCGAGCAAATCAGTGAAACGTTGGACAAGCTCGACTCCATCGACGCGGTCCACTTTGTCACACATGGTACCGATCGTGCGGTCAAGTTGGGCGGAACGTGGCTGCAGTTAGATAATCTTGACCAGTACGCACCGCAGTTTGCCAATTGGGGCGACTCGCTTGCCAGCGGCGGCGACCTGCTGTTTTACGGTTGTGATCTGGCGTCTGCCGACGCAGGCCAGCAGATACTCAATTGGATGCATACGTTGACCGGTGCGGACGTCGCGGCCAGCACGGATGCGACCGGCAATGCATTGCTCGGCGGCAACTGGGTGTTTGAATACGAACTTGGCAGCATTGAGACGGGCGTCGTATTCAGTAGCGACTTACAAAGCCAGTGGCAGGGGTTGTTGGCGACGTTCACCGTGACCAACACTAACAATTCGGGCGGCGGGTCGTTGCGGCAAGCGATTCTCGATGCGAATGCGCTCGCTGGCACCGATACGATCAATTTCAGTATCACCGGAGCAGGTGTCCACACCATTAATCTCACGACCGCTTTACCCTCGATCACTGAAACACTGATCATCAATGGTTTGAGCGAACCGGACTACGTCAGCACTCCGGTCGTGCGAATCGATGGTGCGGCAAGTGGCTTTAGCGGCATCACGATTGCGGCGGGCGGTGCGGGCAGTACGATTCAAGGGCTAATGATTACCGGCTTTACCGTGGATGGGATCCATGTTGCATCCGGCGCAAACAATGTGACGATCGCGGACAACTGGATCGGTACCGCAGGCACAGGTACAACCGGTATTGGTAACAGTGGTGTCGGAAACAGCGATGACGGGATCGATATCGCCGGATCCAATGCCAATATATTGCGGAATGTGATTACCAACAGCGGCGACGAAGGGATCACCATTGTCGGCTCCGGCGTCACGGGGCACATCATTCAAGGCAACATCATTGGACTAGACCCTGATGGGGCGACGGGCAGCGGCAACACGGATGTCGGGATCGCCCTCATCTCCGGCAGCGGCAACACGATCGGTGGCACGACGGCAGCTCAGCGAAACGTGATTTCGAATAACTACGAAGGTATCGAAATCAATACGTCTAACAATATCGTGCAAGGCAACTATATCGGCACCGATTCCTCAGGAACGCTCGATCGGGGTAATCGAAATAGTGACGGGGTTGAGGTCAATTCGGGAACCGGCAACCAGATCGGTGGAACGGCGGCCGGCGCCGGCAACGTCATTTCTGGAAACGCCGGCGACGGTATTCAGGTAAACTCCGGCGCATCAGGAACGATCATCCAGGGTAACTTTATCGGCACCAATGCGGCCGGAACCGCTGCCATCGGCAACGATGACGATGGCGTCAGCGTGATGTCGGGTTCGTCCAACAACACGATCGGTGGCTCGACTGCGGCGGCTCGGAACATCATCTCAGCCAACGCCGCGACGGCGATCTATATCGAAGGATCGAACACCGTCGTGCAAGGAAACTACCTCGGCACCGACGTCACCGGAACGGTGGACCTGGGTAACACCAAGGTCACAACCTCCGAGGGTACCATTCGCATCCTCAATGCCACCGGCGCGACGATCGGGGGTACCGACGCAGAGAACGAAGGGAACATCATTGCCTTTGGCGGTGGCGACGGCATCCTGTTGCAAGGAACCAGCACCGGCATTGCGATTCTCGGCAATTCGATTCACTCGCATGCCGGGCTGGGAATCGATCTGGGGGACAACGGTGTCACCACCAATGACGGCCAATTCTCAGACACGCCCGACCAGGATACCGGTGCGAACAACCTGCAAAACTTCCCCGTGCTTTCGTCGATCACCGCGGGCCCCACTCCGGCTGTGTTTGGTTCGATCAAATCGACCCCCAGCCGCACGTTTCGCATTGAATTTTTCGCTAGCTCCAGCGGCGACGCCAGCGGCTATGGCGAAGGGAGGCGATTCATTGACTTTATCGAAGTCACGACCAATGCGACCGGCGACGCCACCATTGGTCACTATCTAGACGGTTTCATCGCCACCGGTGAAACCGTCTCGGCGACCGCCACCGATTTGACGACCAACGAGACGTCCGAATTTGCGGCTAACATCGTTGCCACCAACAACGCACCGGTGCTGGATAACGGGCAAACCCCCGTGATGACTGCGCAGAACGAGGATTCCGGGACGCCGTCGGGCGCCGTAGGAACCTTGATCTCTTCGCTGGTCGATTTTGCGTCTCCGTCGGGGCAAGTCGACAACGTCACCGATTCTAACTTTGGTGCCGCACTAGGGATTGCGATCACCGCCGCCAACACCACCAACGGCAGCTGGTACTACAGCACCGATGGCGGCAGCAGTTGGAGTGCGTTGGGTACCGTCAGCGATTCCAATGCCCGTCTGCTGGCCGCCGATGCCGACACGCGTTTGTATTTTCAGCCAAGTGCGAACTACAACGGTTCAATGGCTGACGCGATTACGTTTCGTGCTTGGGACCAATCCACCGGCACCAACGGTGGCACGTCGGCAATCACGCTCTCACCCGACAACGTTCTGGATACGTTTGGCAGCGTTTCGTACAGCAACAACAACGGCTCGCAATCTTGGAGTGCGGGTTGGGTTGAATCGGACAGTTCGGGCGGTGCCGCAGCGGATGGCCGTTTCAAAGTCTCTGGTGGTAAGCTGGCCATCCAGGCCGCCAATGCGAACGACTACATCTATCGAGAAGTTGATCTGTCGGACGCCGCCAGTGCCACGCTCTCGTTCTCGTACACAAGTGGGCTGGGATCTTCTGCAACCATCCACGCCCAGATTTCGAATAACGGCGGAGCCAGCTACACGACATTGACCGGAGGCGTCTTTAATTCAAGCACCAATACCGGCAGCGGCACAAAGAGTTTCGATATCAGTGGCCAAATGGCAGCGAATACACGCGTTCGCTTTTACGTTGTGTCCGGGGAAACGGGCGCTGGCAATAATGGTTTTTCGATCGACAACGTTGAAATCGCGTACACCTCGCCCGGCGGCGGAACCACCGCGTTTTCAAGTGAAATCGATACTACCTCGCTGGTCATCAATGCCGTCAACGATGCGCCAGTGTCCAGCGGTAGCACGCCTTCGTCGATTAGCGTTAGCGAAGACAGTTCGAACTCGACCGCCGTGTCGTTGGGGATGAGCGGTTTGAGCTACGGTCCCGGTGGCGGTAGCGACGAGTCGGGGCAAACATTGACCTACACCATCACCAACATCCCGTCACACATCACGCTGTGGAAAGCGGATGGGACGACGCAGGTCAACAACAGTGCCACGCTGACACTTTCCGAACTGCAGGGACTGAAATACAAAACCGTCGCCAACGCGTTCGGCAGTGGCAACCTGACTTGGACCGTTCAAGACGATGGCGGCACCGCCAACGGCGGCAGCGATACGCTGGCCCAATCGCTCGCCATTGCCGTCAACGCGGTCAACGACGCTCCGGTGGCCGTCGATGATTCCTATTCGGTCGACGAAAACGGAACATTGGTGGTCGGCCCGAGCACCGACAATCTAGCAAACCACTGGGAATTCGACGAAGGGGGCAGCAACCAGACCACTGCTGACTCGGGGTCCCTCGGAAACGATGCCACCTTGGGTGCCGACGCCGCCGCGAACTCCGACGATCCTGCATGGACCAGCGGGCATCTCGGTTCAGGTGCACTTTCGTTCGATGGATCGAGCGATTACGTCGCCACCTCCAGCACGGTGCTCAAGACGGCGACCAGCTTTACGCTATCGACGTGGTTCCAAACCGACAAGACGTCCGGCCAGCAGCATATCTTGTGGCAAGGGTACAGCGGCGGCAATGGCTACGGATCCGGCCCCGGCACTGCGGCCCAGTCCGAGATGGGGCTGACGATCGGCACTTGGGACCAACCCAACAAACTCGTTTTCTTTATGGGGTACGATGTACCGACCAACGGCGCCGATCCGATCTATATCGTCTCGAATTCAGATTTCACCGACACGACCCAATTCCACAATGTCGCCGTCGTGGTCACCGATCTTGGTGGAGGCACTTATCAAGCATCGCTGTACGTCGACGGCGTGCTCGAAGGGACCGACACCGGGACGGAAAACGACCGCTCGGCGTGGGGTTCGCTGCAAATCGGCAAACCGGGCGCCAACACGCGGTATTTCGATGGACAAATCGATGACGTCCGCATCTATGACACCGCGCTGTCGGAAACCGAAGTGCAGAACATCGCTCACTCCGGCGTGTTGCAAAACGATACCGACATCGACAGCAACCCGTTGAGTGTCAACACCAGCCTCGTGACCGGACCAAGCAACGGCACGCTGAACATCAACGCCGATGGATCGTTCCGCTACACGCCCGATACCAATTTCAGCGGCACCGATACCTTTACCTATCAAACCAACGACGGCGAGACCGATTCCAACGTCGCCACCGTTACGATCACCGTCAACTCGGTCAATGACGCCCCCGTGACCACCGCGTCCGGAGGCACGACCGCCTATACCGAAAACGCGGACGTCACCGTGATTGATTCGGCATTGACGATTAGCGATGCAGATCTTGGTGATTTCGATGGTGGATCGCTGAGCGTGACGATCTCGGCGAACGGCTCGGCGAACGACCGTTTGACGATTGTCCCTGGCGGCAACATCACGATGACCGGGACCAACGTCTACCACAGCGGTGTGTTGGTCGGCAGCGTCAGCGGCGGGCTGGGAACGTCGCCGTTGGTGATTTCGTTCAACGCCAATAGCACACCAGGAATCGCCCAAGAAGTCGGCCGGCAAGTCGGCTATTTCAACGTATCCGATGCGCCGTCGACCACCGCACGCGCGGTTGACTTTGTCGTAACCGATGGCGACGGCGGAACCAGCAGTACCACTCAGAAACAGGTTTCGGTGGCCGCCGTTGCTGATGCCCCGATTGCGGTCGACGACCATCACGGGTTGTCCTTCGATGGCGTGGATGACTACGTCAATCTTGGCAGCGATCCAGGGCTGGTATTCACCAACACGATGACAATGGAACTGTGGGCGCGGCCGACGGCCTATCCCGCCTCATCGAGTTTGTTGCTAAACAAAGAAGGCGAGTACGAGATCGGCATTTCGTCGACGGGGACGCTGATGTGGGCCTTCGCCAACACCGACCCCGGATGGGCTTGGCATGACACCGGTTATGTGCTGCAACTGAACGAGTGGTCTCACATTTCGGTGACCTACGACAACGGCACCGTCAATGCGTACGTCAACGGCAACACGGTCGAAACCTATTATGGCAGCGGACCGATCGGCGATGCGCATACCGATAAAGATGACTTGCGAGTGGGCGGCCGCGAAAACAATCCGGCCGGCAAATACTTTAGCGGCGAGATCGACGATGTTCGCGTTTGGAGCACATCGCGCACGCAGACGGAAATCCAAAACAATCTCGATCTCACCCTCACCGGCAACGAAACCGGGCTGGCCGGCTATTGGGCCTTCAACGAAGGCAGCGGCAGCATCGCTTACGATTCCACCAGCAATGCGAACCACGGAACGTTGACCGATGGGGCCGCCACGGGAGCACCGACGTGGACCGGCTATAGCACTGACCAAGATTCCGCCATCAATATTGCCGCAAACGCCGGCACGCTTTCGAACGATGTCGATGGCGAGGGCGACACACTTATCGTCAGTGCCGTCCAAGGCTCGGCGGCCAATGTCGGCAGCGCCATCATGCTCGGCTCGGGCGCTGTGGTCACGGTCAATGCCGACGGCAGTTTTGACTACGATCCCAATGGTGCCTTTGACGGCCTGACCGCCGGCGAGACCGGAACCGATTCGTTTACCTACACCGTTAGCGACGGCAACGGAGGCACCGATACCGCGACCGTAACGATCACGGTCAACGGCATCGACGACGCCCCGACGATTATTGCAGATTCGGACGTGGACGATTCGGGGAATCAAGTGATCGATTTCCAAGGCGGCGATGACACCATCACGCTGTCGGGACTGCCGTTGAACACCGCTGCGGGAACGGACGTGACGGTCGAGTTCTGGATGAACTGGGATGGCGTTGATAACGTGATGCCGTTTGGATTCGGATCCTACGACTTGTGGTTGTCAGGGGGCAATTTTGGATTTAACTCGGGCAACGGCGACCTTTACGGAATCAGTGCGGCCGGTCTAGAAACCGGTTGGCACCACATCACCGCGGTGTTCCGCAACGGCGATGTGACCGGCAGCCGTTTGATCATCAACGGTGTCGAGCAGACGATGACCCAGCTGCAAAATTCGCCCAGCAACGGCAGTGCCTACGCTTCGTCAACGGCAAAAATCTCGGGATGGAACAGCAACTCGAGCTACAAGTTCGACGGCCAAATTGATCAAGTCCGAATTTGGAACGGCGGTCGCAGCGAGACGCAGGTTCGCGCGGACATGTTCAACGAGCTGTCGGGGCCTCAAACGGGGCTGGTCGCATCCTACTCGTTCACCGGAGCGACCACGGGCGCGGGCGGTGTGATCGACGACAGCGGCAACGGTCACCACGGCACAATGGGCGGAATGACCGCGGCGAACGTGATCAGCGGCAACGGGTTTTCGAATCTTGGCGATCAAACGGTCAACGAGGACGATCTTGTCACGCTCGAAGTTTCGGCGTTTGATCCTGAAAACAGTGCGTTGACTTACACCTGGACTCAAACCTCCGGTCCTGCCGTCACGCTGAGCGACGTCAATGCGGAAAAGCCAACGTTCACGGCGATCAATCAACCCGCCGATTATCAAGTCGTCTTTACAGTGGACGCTTCCGACGGAACAAATACCACCACCGAAACCGTCACCATCACGGTCAACGCGATTAATGATGCCCCTAGCGGTGTGGATAACACCGTCGGCACACTCGAAGACACCGACATTACGTTCACCGCTGCCGACTTTGGGTTCAGCGACGCGGCCGAAAGCCACAATTTTAACGCCGTTCGCATCACCAGCCAAACGTCCAGCGGCACGCTTTACGTTGACGCGGATAACGACGGCGTGATCGACGCGGGCGAGACGGTGGTCGCCGGTAACTATGTCAGTATCGCGGATATCAATGCAGGACGACTGAAGTACAAACCGCTGGCCAATGAGAATGGAACGGCGTATGCCGAGTTCACGTTCCAAGTCCAGGACGATGGGGGAACCAGCGGTGGCGGTCAAGATACCGACACGACCCCAAACACGATGACCATCAATGTCACCGCCGTCAACGATGCTCCGGTGCTCGATGACACAGGCACGATGAATCTATCGACCATTACGAAATATCAAACCGACAATGATGGTCAATCGGTTGCGTCGATCATTGCCAGTGCCAGTGGTGACCGCATTACCGATCCCGACGCCGGTGACGGCGAAGGGATCGCAATCACCTCGCTTTCAAGTGGCAACGGAACATGGCAATATTCTACCGATGGCGGAAGTTCGTGGAACGCGATCGGCACGGTGACCACTTCATCCGCGCTGTTGCTTCGCGATTCGGATCGCATTCGCTTTGTCCCTAACCCCGCGAGCGGCACGACTGCTAGCTTCACGTTCCAAGCTTGGGATCAAACCAATGGTGTCGTTGGAACCAAAACCGATGTGACCACCAACGGAGATGCAACCGCATTTAGCACCGCTAACGAGACCGCCAGCATTACGGTGATCGATGCCAACGCGGCTCCTGAGCTTGACAGCAGCAAGGATCCGGCACTCGATGCCATCAACGAAGATGCCGGAGTTCCATCCGGCGCAGTGGGCACCTTGGTATCATCGCTTGTCGATTCTGCCACGCCCGCGGGGCAGGTGGATAATGTTACCGATGCCGACAGCGGCGCGGCGTTGGGGATTGCCATAACCTCGGTCGAT
>NZ_JBFHFD010000186.1:0-13814 GCF_041583735.1 Novipirellula sp. | reverse complement strand
CAACGCTATCAAGCGATGTTCATCATCGACCGCTCGATTCCCGTCGGCTTCATTCCAGGGCAGGAAACGAATGCTCGTAACACAGTCATTTTTGAACGGTTTTACCAATGATGCGAACCTCGAAACCAAAGAACCGAGACTTGATCAAGTTCCGAAACCGAAGCGGCTTCACGCTCATCGAAATGCTCGTCGCAATGGCGGTGACACTGTTGATGATGGCGGGGCTAGCGCGTGCGTTTGCGTACGTGGGTGAACGGGTGCGTGACAGTCGAGGGGATGTCAAAATTTCGAACGACATTCGCGACGTCACCAATCGGATGCGAGACGAGTTGAAACGGTGCACGGTCACACTTGAGCCCAATAACGGCGGCCCTGATCAAGCGGGATACTTTTTGTATTACGAAGGGCCGATGACGAACGCAACTTCGTCTCTATTCGGTCCGTCGGCAACGATCGATGGCCAAATCGTTCCACGTGACGCACGCTACGGCGATTTGGATGATTATTTCGCTTTCACAGCGGTGGCAAAGCCAGGGTCATGGTTTACAGGAAAGGTACCCGAATTCGTTCTTACCGGAACATCGACCGATACCAATCCCGTGGTGATCCGTTCGAAATATGCTGAAATTGTTTACTTCACCAATCCCGATCGAAATCCAACCACCGGCGCGGTGATCGATGCCGATGGTGATAACCTGCCCGACCGCTTGCAGTTGTACCGGCGAGTTTTGTTGATCCGTCCCGATCTAAACCTCGCTACTGGCGGTGGATTGCACCACCTGACCGCCGGTGCTAATTGGCAAACCGGTATGGCAACAATTACACAACAGTGTGATCTGTCGGTACGTCGTGGTCTGAATACAAACGGTACTCAGAACAATACCGTCATTGCCAACTCGCTTGACGATTTGGCCAAGCCGCACAACCGATTCGCTCACGTGCGGGTGCCCGAAGCGACGTTGATGTCAGGTGGCGGCACGACGCGTACATCGATGCCGATTCTGGCACTTGAGCCACCGGTTGGCATCGTCGCGAATGCTTCGACAACCACGACGCCCCCGCTACGTCCCGAAGATTCGGCAACCAATACTGATCCAGTGGTGCTGGATAGTCGCTGGAGCGGGTATCTACGTCGTGAGTTCGTGTTAACGGGGACACGGCAAGGCGAAGATGTGATTGCAACCGATTGCCGCGGTTTGGATCTCAAAATCTTTGACCCCAGCGCCGACTTTCTACTGACTTCCGGAAGCGTCGTCGTGGGGCCTGGCGACGTGGGTTACCGCGAAGCGTTGCGAGATAGCGGCACCCCGACCGAGTTGCAAGGCGGCTTTGTTGATTTGGCATATCCCGTTTTGGCCGGTGGCCCGATCCGAGGATGGCAGGCTCGACAAATGGCGATGTCATCCTCTACCAGCCACAAGGCGAACGATGCGTTCTCGGACACGACCAACGGCGCCGTTGCCATCACTCGTATTCAGAGCACGTTCTCGGGAATATCACCGTCGATAACCAGCTATACCACATCGATTGGTAACAAGACGTACGTGGATTCATTGCTGCTGTCGGGCCGGCTTGTGATCAACACCAGCGGACCGCAGTTAGTATTGTTCCAGCCTGCGTTTGACACTTACACATCTGCCTATGAACGTGACGGCTATCTTCAGGATCGTCGCTTTCAATCCGGATCCAACCAATTCGCGGGAACATTGTGGAAAACGTGGGCCTCGTCCGATGCGGCATCGATTGATCTGGGGGCGGACGGGCTGGACAACAATGGCAACCCCGATGCGGGGGCTGACGATCCTCGCGAACGTGAAACCTCGCCGCCATTTATGACCAAGCCGGAAGCCATCAGCATCACCGTTCGCCTAGAGAACCCTTCGACGCGTCAATTCCAACAAGGCACGGTGGTCCATCGAGGCGATCGCTAACGGAATTTGCAATGTCGTTGATCGATCCGCGATTAGAACGTTCGGTCAACGTCCTCTCGAGTTTGTTCGGGATTTTGCCTGATCGCCATCGCACCTTTGATCTCTCTATGAAAACGCTGCTGATCCCAATCCTGCTTTCACTCGCTGCCGTGTTGCGTTTTGGCTCGCTTTGGGTGGCTTCGAATCACGAGGTCTCGCCCGAGCTGATTCAGGCTCAAGATGCCGCACGGCATGCAGCTCTTTCTCAGCCCCATGACGTGCCCAGCGGGATCCAGTTGCAGCCATTGTCGTTTGATGCGGCCGCTTTGGTGGTCGTGACCAATGGTGAGGATGGTCGGCCGGGACGCGCCGAGGTTGATGATGACTTTAATGGCACCGTTGATGATGCGTCCGAGCGCGGGGCGTTCGGTAGCGATGATGTCTGCGAAGTGTTGGCATCCGGCCAAGCTTCCGTCAATGCGTTGGATTCAAACGTCACCCTGCTCAGCCGCGGCGGTTATGTTGCCGCACCCACGACGGCACACTCCATTGCGGATGATCCGCCTCGCCGCTACATCGTCTCGGGCGGCAACGACGCCGACCGCTGGACGTTCGCGCTCGATCCCTGATTCGTCGATTGCCCGGCGACCCGCTCGGCTTGAGCTAAGCGTCGTCAAATATGTCGGACAAGGCCTGGATGGTTCTGAAGTTTCGGGCGGTCGTCGGCACGCCAAGTTTGCGTTCTAGACCTGCGGCAAGTTTCGAGCGACCGATGCCATCGGGTGAGTGAAGATAGAACACCGTGTCGACCAGTTCGAAACGTTCGCTTGCCGTCGCGAGTTTCGCGAGTGCGTCTAAATCTGGCACGCAAGGGGCTGAATCCAGAAAGAAAAAATGAAGCGTTTGTGCCGCGGCGATCGCGTCAAGAAATGGATTGCTCGCTACGGCGGTGCGAAAGTCATCTTCAGAGAGTAGCAGAATGGCGGGACGAAACCCAAAGTGCTCTTCGATGGCGTCGCCAAGGTGTTTGGCAAGCTTCCGTTTGGATCGGTTCGCAGATGTGAAGACGACGTTACCACTTTGAATGTAAGTCCGCACCGAGCAACACCCAGCCGATTCCAGTGTCGTCCTCAGTTCCACCATCGGCATCTTGTTGTGACCACCGACATTGATCCCGCGAATCAAAGCAATCCAATCAGGCATGTCTTTCCTATTCAAAATTGATGCAGTTAATGAACGAAACGAATTTCGGTGCCGGCGGTGCATGCGAATGACAATTTAGAATTCCGGCGGCATCGGACGACTTCAAACCGATTCGAGGCGAGCAGCGGCGGTAGTGGCATCGCTTCGACGCTCCGCTTGCGGGCTTCTCGATCGCTCCAGCCGGTAACCCAATCCACGCAGCGTGCAGCATACGGCCAACATGATCGCACCCATCAATTGATGGCTCAGTATCATCCCTCCGAAAATCGCAATGGATTCGCTTCCGGGATCCCCGAGAACGGAGAGCAACAGACCGATCTCGAAAAGCGTCAACAGAAAACAGTAGACCACCCAGACGCCAATTCTCGATCGAATCTTCTCGGCCTTCTCACCCAGAGCGATCCAAATACAGGGCAACTTTACGAGCAGGCTGACCATCCCATAGAGCGTAATCGCAAACAATGGCTCGGGGGAGTCGAGCCCGCTGGCATGCAGGGCGCGTGCGACGCTAATGTCTTCGCCCGTCAGCATGCCTCGCCCGATGCCCATGGTCATCGCCAACAGCAACGTTCCGATCATGATGTCACGAATCGCGTAGTTGAAATTTCGGCCGGCGTTCGGGTTGACTTCGGTATCGTGGACGATCTGCCAGCGAAAACATAATGCGGCGATCTTCAATGGCACAAAGCTAGTGATAAATCCGAACGTCCAAAGTGCCGCAGCAGCGAGCATCGATTCGGTATTGGGATATCCTTTTTCAAGCGTGATCCCCCACGCGAAGCCGCACCAGGAAACGACCAGCAGCAGCAACGTCCAGGGAAGCCGTATCCAAAACGTGCCTCGAACCAGGGTTCCCCACACGCAGATGATCGTCAGCTGTGCCGTCACGACACCAATGGCAAGCATCGCAGGAAATGCCTCTTGCAGGCAGGTTGGCGTTGCGACGTCGGCGATGAAGAAGGCGATGCTACAGACACCGACCAGCAGAACCAGCCCGCGTCGACGCCCAACCGTTAGCGTCCTGATTGGCATCCGTGACTTGTCTGTCATGGCGGGCTTGTCTGTCATGGCGGGCTCGTTCACCGTGGTGTTTCCTATCCGAAAAATGGTCGTTTCCGCGTTTTCTGATCGGGGGCATGTTCCGAGTGTAACGCCAACACTCGGATTGGGCCAAAGTCGATGGCATTGGGGCCACACTTTTGGGCCTTGCTGGCGACCGTCATGAAGCGGAGTGTGAATGCAGCCAATGTCGTAACGGCTGTCATCGCGAAATGAATGCACCTCACCCTAGCACTAACACGCTGCGCTCAGGGTGCTACCGGTCGTAATGAATTGGAAACTCCTTCTCACCAGCGTTGTCAGCAAATTAACGTGCGAGTGCCTCAGAGGATGTCGAGATCACGCGAGACGAATCGCGTCCGTCAGCGGGTGGACGCTACTTACCGGCGTGTTCACAAACCGAGCGACGGGCGAGTTCTGCGAGACATTTGTCCATCGTCGATTTCAGTTGAGTGGGATCGAAGGGTTTTGCGAGATAATCATCCATCCCGGCCGCCAGACATCGCTCTCGGTCGCCTTGAATGGCATTTGCGGTCAGTGCCACGATGACAATCCCACTGTCGGCCCCATTTTTCGTCTCCAGTTCTCGGATTCGTTTCGTCGTCACAAATCCATCCATCGTAGGCATTTGGCAATCCATCAACACAATGTCGTAGGGCTGCTGCTCTAACGCCGCGAGCACTTCGCGGCCGTTTTCGACGACGTCACAATTCCAGCCAAATCGCAGCAGCATTTCACGCGTAAAGAGTTGGTTGATTTTGTTGTCTTCGGCCAACAGGATGCGGGGTCCCGAAGTCCGCTTTTGCATCGCCGGTTTGGGTGCCACGGGTTTGGCGTCCGGTGTGGGCGAAACGTCCGCTTCGCAGAGTGGGAATTTGGCCGTAAACCAAAATCGTGATCCCACACCCTCGCGACTTTCGACACCAATTTCTCCGCCCATCTTCTCGACAATGGCTTTGCAAATCGAAAGCCCCAGCCCCGATCCGCCGTACTTGCGATTGACGGAACTGTCGACTTGAGAGAACGACTGGAACAATCGATCGAGCCGGCTTTCAGGGATGCCGATGCCTGTGTCGGTGATCGAAAACAGGATGGTGGTCTCGAGGTTGGATTGGTTTTGACGTTCGGCTCGCAGGTGAATTTCGCCTTGTTCGGTAAACTTGATCGCATTGCTCAACAGATTCACCAACACTTGCCGCAGTCGATGGCTATCCCCGACCACTCGCGACGAAACGGCGTCATCGACCGTATGGCAAAGTTCGAGATTTTTGTCGCCCAATCGCGGAGGCATACTCAGCACGACATCGTCAAGCAATTCATGCAAGTCAAACGAGTGATGTTCAAGCTCCATACAGCCGGCTTCGATTTTGGAAAAATCGAGCACATCGCTAATCAATTCCAGCAGCGCCTTGCCACTACTTTGACAGGCACTGACGAAGCGACGTTGGCGGTCATCTAGCGGCGAATCGGCAAGCAACTCGGTCATGCCGATCACGCCGTTCAGCGGTGTCCGCAATTCGTGACTCATGCTTGCCAAAAATTCGCTTTTCGCAGTACTCGCCCGCTCGGCTTCGACCTTTGCAGCCATCAATGCTTGTTGGTTCTCGCGACGCTGAGTGATGTCAATTTGGGTAACGATGAAGTTGCACAATACACCGGAGTCGTCAAAGACCGGATCGATCTTCAAGTCGATCCAGATCCCATCCCGTGATTTTTTATAGACAAAGACTTCGACGGCGACACTTTCTCGCTTTTGGATCTTTTCATCGATTGAACGCACCGTATCAAGATCGGTATGTTCGCCGATCAAAAAATCCTCAGGTTTTCGTCCCACCACCTCGGACGCCTCGTATTGAGTCATTTGCGTAAACGCTTCATTGACCCACTCGATGTAACAGTTCGCATCCATGATGAACACGGAGTGTTGCGTTTTGCTGGCGACTAATGAAAGTTTCGAGATCAATTGATGAGATTGTTGTAATTCGTCCTCGGCTCGTTTTCGGTCCACAAAGACCCCGACGGTGTCGGCGATCGACGAGAGTGATTCGAGCGTGTTTATTTTTGGAGGATGCTCACTAAATAATGCCATCACGCCGACCACGTGCTCTCCCACGATCAATGGATATCCGGCAAACGCAACGAGGTGATGCGTTTGTGCCCATTGCAGATCCTCGAGTTCAGGATCGCTTTGCAAGTGGTTGGTTAAGAAAGGTCGGCCGCGTTCGGCCAAGCGACCGACGCAGCCTTGGCCCACAGGAATTTGCGAATGATCTCCGTCACGATGCGTGTATAACCCTGCGCTGGCTTGTAGTTCCAGCACCGTTTGTCCTGGATCGATTGTCCAAATCCGTACGAAGGATACCTGCAACCGGTCGACGATCGCTTGGCAACACGTTTGCAAGCCGGTACGCAGCAAATCAGCACGCGACAATGCGACTGAGACGTCGGCCGTCAACATCGCCAAACGATTGCGTTCGGCCAGGACTGCTTCGTTTTGTTTTCGCTCGGATATATCTCGCACCACGGTGACGAACCGTGGCGGTTCATCGTCCGGCGCGATGTATTGCACAAACAGATCGACCGGGACATCGCGTCCGTCCTTTCGCCGCACCACCGTCTCGGCACGCTGCATGGTGGTTTCGCCCGACTTTAAACTGACGGTCATCCGCTGCAAATCATCTGCCGACATTCCTACGTCAATGTCCCCTGGTCCCATCTGGTACAACTCTTCGGGCGAATAGCCCAATAGTTTCGTGGCACCGTGATTGACGTAGTAGAACCGACGGGTTTCGGGATCGACCATGAACACCGAATCGTGAGTTTGGTCCAATGTTGTTTTGAATTGATTCAGTTCAATTTCGTGTTGCTTCCCTTGAGTCAAATCGACGTGACTGCCAACCAGCCGATATGGACGAGTATCACCGTCGCGGCAAACGGTAAAGGCGCGAGAGAGCACATGCACATAATGCCCGTCCTTGTGCCGGATTCGACATTCGATTTCAAATTTGTCGATTTCTCCGCGAATGTATTGATCGAGTCTCTCGGCGACGGTTTGTCGTTCATTGGGATGTAACAATTCGAGCGCCGCGTCAGCGTCGTCGCCAATGTCATGGCGTTGGTAGCCCAACATCTCAAGGAATCGTGGTGAAAAGAATACTTGGTTGGTTTCCAGGTCCCATTCGAAAATGCCGTCGTTGCATCCGAGCATCAGCACGTTGAACTGTTCGCGACTGACATGCAGCTCTTTCTCAAGTGCATCTTGCTTCGCCAATTGCTCTTCGACTTTCTGCTTGGCTTGATTCAAATCAGCCGTACGCCGGTCGACCAGCCGCTCGACCATTTCGGTTTTGTGAAACAGATAGGCTGCAAACACACTCAAGAAGACGGACGTCAGCAGTCCGAGGAATAACGTCGTACGTGGGGTCGAAGCGCGACGTATGTCGATATAGTCGGCGTTTGCCGTGCAATGAAGCGTCCAGGTCCGCCCGGCTTGTTGGATAAAACCTTGGTAATAAGGAGGTGCCGGTCGATTTCCCGCCTCCCATTCCGCCGATGCGGATTCAGCGGAAGGTGTTTGGGCAAGCCGTGATTTGTGTAAATAGGCCGGACGCGTGTCACGCGGCGCCGTGTTTTCATACAGTTCGACTTCGATTCCCGCCGGGGCTAATGGCTCGAGCGCATTTTCGAGGACTTGATCCAGACGCAATCGTCCCACCACAAACCCTTTCAACTTTGGCGACGATTTTATTTCGGAAGATTGGTCGCCCTGCTGATAGATCGGCGACACCAACAACACCTGAAACCGTTCCGCCGGGTCGTCGCTCGAAAGCACCGGGGATGCCGTGACGTGCTTGGACGCCATCGCGATCGCAAACGTATCCCGCAACGCAGGGACATAGTTTAAATCTTCGCCCAGCTCGACTCGCGGGTTGTTTTCGGGATATTTGTAAGTGACCGGAAAGTACGTTTGACGCTGCGACGCGGGCTGCAATTGCCCGTCCTCGCCACGCTGGACAATGCGTCGGGCTGGTTCGGAATCAGACCCGCCCTGTCCAGCCTCACCCTGCTCATAGGCCGATCGCTGCGGGGCATCGACATGCTCGACCCAAGTGATGGCATCGAAACCGACACGTGCAGGTTCCATCTGGTCGACAAAACGCAGAAATTCACTTTGATCGACACTTTGTGAACTGCGGTAAAGCGCGTGGACCGCGCGAATCAGATCGATCGGGCGAGCGAATTCGGATTCAAATACCGCGACGCGCTCTTGCGCCGCCCGTTGAAATCCCATTCGGATGGCGTTTTGATCGAGAGAGCGCATCTGATGATGCAGGTAATTGGTGCAGATCACTCCCGCGAAAAACAGCACCAATGGTAGATACCATTTCATCGATCGACTTTGCAGGATCGGCATAAAGAGGAAACGTCCTGGAGCGACAATCGTCGTCTTGTTTTAGATAGGGCGTGATGCCAATGGTCAAGCGATTGTCCGGAGACCTCTCGGAATCATTGAATCGTCAAACGTAAACTTGAATTTGCAGCGTTGGTGCAGTTGCAGTGATGCAGTCGACTGGTTGCTTCGATCATTCTATCTGGGTAAATCCTAAAGGATTTGTCTTGGTTTTCCTACCACATCGACCAAGGAATCGCCGCAGCACGTCGGGAAATCCCTAGGATGCCGCTACTGCAGCTTGACTCTGCTGCTTCAAAATGGGGACATATTCAAGGCACCGATTCACTTCGATGCGTAAATCGTCGACCAAGCTGAGGATCGGGTCCAATTTTCCCGCTTTGCCAGCCGATTCGAGTTCAAATGCAATCGCTTGCAATTCGTGTGCGGCCAAAATTCCGGCAATCCCTTTCAAGGAGTGTGCGGTTTCGCCAACCGCGGCGACGTCACCTTGTTGTACCTGGGTCGCAATTTGCTCGAGCCGGGCGACGCTATCTTTCTGAAACGATTGGAGTAGCAATTCGGCGAACGAGAGATCGCCCATACAGCGGTCGAGAAACTCTTTTTCGCAGATCGGTGGCGAATCGCAGGCGTTGGCTGTCTGTCCGGCTAGCGGTTCGGACTTCGTCGTGACCGACTTGATGATCGCCAACCATTTCATCACAATTTCTCGCAACTGCTGAGGACTAAAGGGTTTGGCCAGATAATCGTCCATACCGGCATCAAGACAACGCTGGCGGTCCCCCTTCA
Source organism: Novipirellula sp. (assembly GCF_041583735.1). Lineage (NCBI taxonomy): Bacteria > Pseudomonadati > Planctomycetota > Planctomycetia > Pirellulales > Pirellulaceae > Novipirellula > Novipirellula sp. Next base: position 4,442 of record NZ_JBFHFD010000186.1, on the reverse strand, counting down.
GTGCATTTGCAGTGACCGCGATAATCGTCGACACCGCTTCGATCACCCCCTCGGATTCCATTTGTCGAATCTGTCGGGTTGCGGTAAACCCGTCCATGATGGGCATTTGGCAATCCATCAAGATTAAATCGTATCGCTCTGTTTTGATCTTCGCGATCGCTTCGACGCCGTTCAACGCAGTGTCGCATTCCCAGCCCTGGCGGCCGAGTACCTCAAGTGCGAGCATTTGGTTAATATCATTGTCCTCGACCAGCAAGATTCGCACTGGATTGGATTCGTTCGCTGCCGGTGACATGGCTTGCCTCTTTTTTGTCGCTGGTTAATTCATGCCGATCGGTACGGCATCCGTGCAATGTCCAACAGTTTCGATTGCAATAATACTTAGTTTTTCATCGCTGAATTCTACAAATCGCCTCTAATTCCACCGCCGCGGGCCTATTAGACGCCACCCAGTGGGACTAGTGAAGCTATACAAAAGTTCAAGCCCCGAGTTATCGCGGGTGTAATGCTCTGTAATTCCATGCATCGTCGCCTGGCGCGGCAAGACTCGATGAATGATCGTTCATTTCACATTGGTCGGTTTGGTCCGCGTCTGCGAGCGTTTGTAATCACGTTGTCGTTGAATGTGTTGATCTACTTGGTGGGGACGCTCGGTTGGGATGATCGTTTTAACCGTGGGTTAGGGATGAGGGTTTCCCACTGCAGTCCCACAAACGTAGGCCACAAAAATGGGGACAATCACGTTCGGGGGGGAATTTCCGGACAAAATCGCGATTGAACTGTCCGCCGCAGGGTGGATCCGGGCCGTTGGGGCGTTTTACCGCTAGCAGATGTGAACGTGAAATTGTTTCAAATTTTGCTGGATCCGGTCACTTGCATCCGCGTAGGATAAAGGATGTAGCGGTAAATTGAATCGTGTTTTCCTCGTGAGGGATCCGTCATGATTACCACATCCGAAGCTGGATTGGCAGGCGTTGTTGCGGGACAAACCGCCCTCAGCACCGTGGGCAAGAAGGGATTTGGGCTGACCTATCGAGGCTATTCGATTGAGGATTTGTCGGAGCACGCCACTTTCGAAGAAGTCGCCTGGTTATTGCTTCACGGCGAATTGCCGATGTACGAACAATTGGTTTCGTTTTCCGAAGACTTGCGAGTCCGTCGTTCGCTGCCCGACCACTTGAAACAGATTTTAGAGATTTTGCCTCGCACGTCGCATCCGATGGATGTTTTGCGGACGGGTTGTTCAGTGATGGGGTGTTTAGAGCCCGAGGAATCGGCGGAGCAAGAATACGAGATAGCGATGCGACTTCTGAGCTCGTTTCCATCGATGCTGTGTTATTGGCATCATTATCACCAAAGTGGTCAGCGAATCGAGGTCGAGACGGACGACGACAGTATCGCGGGGCACTTTTTGCATCTGCTGCATGGCACTCCGGCGGCCGAGCATCTTTGCCGCGCCCTCGATGTGTCATTGATTCTGTACGCTGAACACGAATACAACGCGTCGACATTCGCGGCACGGATTACCGCGTCGACGATGTCCGATCTGTATTCGGCCATCACCACAGGCATTGGCACGCTGCGTGGTCCGCTACATGGCGGTGCTAACGAGGCATCAATGGAGCTCATTGAATCCTATGTGAACGCCGATGCAGCGGAACAAGGGGTGATGGACCGACTTGCTGCGAAACAAAAGATTATGGGATTTGGGCATCGCGTCTACAAAACGGTCGATCCTCGTTCGGACGTGATCAAGCGTTGGTCGCACACGCTATGTGAGGAGACCGCGCTCGTGCCTCTGTACGAGATCTCTGAGCGGATTGAAGCGGTGATGCGTCGTGAAAAGGGGCTCTTTCCCAACCTCGATTTTTATGCCGCAACGGTGTTTCATTGTCTCGGAATTCCGACAACCATGTTCACGCCGCTGTTTGTATTTGCCCGCACAGCCGGCTGGTCCGCTCATGTGTTTGAGCAGCGCGGCAACAATCGTCTGATTCGCCCCGCCGCCGAATACAACGGTCCCGGCCCGAGAGTGTTCGTGCCGATCAACGAACGAGCATGACCGCAAAAAACGTGGGATCGGCTTCCGGGGGTGTCACCAGCATGAGCGAAGTCCCCCGTAGCGAAACTCGTCAACGACTTGTTGATTTATTGAGCCGCTCGCGCGCGTCAGCGGCCGGGTCCCACGCGGTACCCGGTGCCTCACGGGCCACGGCTCACCATTGCAATTCGCATTTGGACAAAATCAACAAGCCGTCAAGAGTTTCGTCGGATCTTTTTGATTCCGTACTTCAACGCAGAGGAGTAGCAAAAACGCGATCGCTCCTTCACAGGCTAGCAGCCTGTGCTACAGCTCTACTTCAACGTCGGTTCGCCTTGTAGGTATCCCAGCGATGCCAAGAATCGATCCATGGCTTTGACGGTAGCTTGATAGTATTCGGATTTCCCAAAATTGAAGAAACCGTGCCCTTGGTCTTCGTACAGATGCAAGTCACAGCGTCGTCCGTTGGCTTCCATGTTCTTTTTGAATCGCTCGGCGGTTGCAACTGGGATCAGATTGTCTTTGGTGCCGAGAAATACGATGGATGGCGGTGTCGTTTCGCTGATGTTGTGCGCCGGTGAGATGTCTTGCCAATAATCTTTGACTTTATGATGCGACCAACCTCCGACCGGTCCGTTGTCAAATACGGGATTGAACAGCACTAATGCGTTGGGGATGCAGTTGACGCGGGTGTCTTCACCTTCTTCGTTGAACGCATCGGTGGTCGCGGTCGCGGCGGCGACATGTCCTCCGGCTGAACCTCCTCCGGCGATCACTTTGTTGGGATCGATTCCCAATTCGCTGGCGTGTTGGCGTACCCAGCGGATTGCGGACTTGCCATCTTTGACACATTCTTTGGGTGTCGTGTTGTGCTTGCTCTTGATCCGATATTCTGCGGCGATCGCCACGATCCCTCGTGAGGCGAGGTACTCGCAATGCGGATAAAATTGACTGGGACTGCCACCGACCCAACCGCCTCCAAAAAAGAACACTGCGACCGGGCGTGAATCGGTCGCTTTGTGGTCGGCGGGTTCAAAGACGTGCAATTTTAGCTCGGTGTCCTCGAGCGTCTTGTAGACGGGTTGTTTGTCGGGCGAGAAACCCTTGGTTTCAAGTGCAAGTGCAGGGAGGATAGAAATCGAAACCGAGAGCACTGAAAGAAAAAGCACCGAAAGCAAGAGCACAGGGAAGCGGTACGACAGCGTTTTCATGGTGAGAATGGTTTACGTTAAGGAGGGAAACGAATTTCAACCCGATAGTGTAGTCGATTCTTACGGGTCTCGCGTCGTTATCAAAACGACGCGAGACTTCATCGGTCTTTTCCCCAAAATCAACGCAACCCACGGAGGCTAACGTTTTGACTTCAAAAATTTGCTTCGCTCGACCGCAAATTTTTGTAGAGACATCGGTGCGGTTGAATCCTCGGCAAGTTCTGCGACGGATCGTGTCGCGGTGACGAACGCTTCGGTCGAATCGAGTTTGCGAGTGTCCGCTTTGACAACCGGGGCGATCAAGTCGCGATACCCGTTGACAACAGGCCCGAGCGTCGACCAATCAAGTGATTCGTTGGCGATCTGCGCGACGTACTGCATGTAACGCTCACGCAACTCTGGCACAGCCAGCAATCGACTTCGCAGCGGCATTCGTTCGCTATCGAGTCCGACCAGCGGATCCAAGTCGACTCCGCCGTGTCCAGGGCCACCGGGGCCACCAGGACCTCGACGTCCATCGCGGCCGCGTCCTTCGCGTTCTGGAGGGCCACCGGGCCCTTCAGGACCCGCAAGAAAGTCTTCAAATCCAGGGGGCGGACGAAATCCGCCAGGGCCACGATCTTGGGGACCTCGGTCGCCGCGATTCCCCTGATCATCAGGTCCTCCAGGTCCTCGGCTGCCGGGACCGCCGGGCCCACGTCCATGCCCCGACAACGCGAACGCTTCGTTCATGTCGTGCGGCACGAGATGAAACTTTCCATCCGCGTCGAGAAAAATGCTGTAGTCGCTCGCACGTGTCCAGTAGCCGTCGCCATTGACCAACGCCACGTCTAGCGCCAAGAACTTCAGCACCCCGTCGATATCGAGGATTGGATCGAGTGCCGATTCCAATTGATCCAGCGGAGTTTCGTTTAGCGTTTGGCAAAGTTCGATGAGTGCTTTCCAAGCCTTTTTGCCATCGTTGGACTTCATCTCGAACCGTGATTTGTATTCATCGAGATCCGTGCCGAGATATCGCAGGCCTCCATCGGCGCCCGGGTTCCCACTGACTTTCCAACGCGTCCCCTTCGAGTCACCAAAGTTTTCCTGCAAAAAGAGTTTGTCGAATTGTTGGACGCTGACGTACAACCCCCAGCTTTCACCATTGATCACGACGTGCACAAAGTTCGCTTTGGGCGTAGGGATATAAT
>NZ_JBFHFD010000185.1:0-13818 GCF_041583735.1 Novipirellula sp. | reverse complement strand
TCGTCACTGGTGGGGTCCGCTGCGGTATCGATTCGCACGTAACGCAAAAATCGTTCGAGCAACCGTGATGCATTGATGGTGACGGAGGGGTTTTGGTTCATGGTTTATCGTGTGAATATGGCCAAGTTTTGATATCTTTACTGCAAGTGACGTCATATTAAGAAAGAATGGCTGGCAGTTTAAGCCGAGCAGCGTCCAGAATCGATCGAATTCCCCCTGCAACGCCTTTAACCGCGTCTCGGGGGCGACGAAACGTCAACCCAATCAACCTCCTGCTTCGCGAACGGCCTCGCGAACCCACACTCTAGCGAAGAATCCCATGACCGAAAAAGTTGCCCATTTCATTTTCGACGTGGAGAGTATCGCCGACGGAGAGTTGATTGCCGACGTCCGCTACGGAGGTCAAGGACTTTCACCCGAGAAGGCCATCGCAACGTATCAAGACGAACTTGTTGAACAAAATGGCACCACGTTTATCCCTTACACTTACCAGATTCCGATTTCGGTCGTGATTGCCAAAGTGGCCCGTGACTTTAGTTTGATTGATATCGTTTCGCTCGACGAACCCCACTTTCGTCCTCACGTGATCACCGAACATTTTTGGCGCGGCTGGGAGATGTACGGCCAACCTCAATGGGTGACATTCAATGGTCGCTCGTTTGATTTGCCGATCATGGAATTGGCAGCCTTTCGTTATGGCATCTCGGCCGCCAAGTGGTTCAAGAACGATGGCTATCGATCGCCACGCAACCGGTTTACCACCGAAGCACACTTGGATTTACAAGAATTGTTAACCAATTACGGCGCCGCACGCTGCAACGGCGGTCTGAACCTTGTCGCTCAGCTGGTCAAAAAGCCGGGCAAGATGGATCTGCGTGGCGACCAAGTCCAGCAGCAATACGACGAGGGAAAATTGACCGAGATCAGCGATTATTGCCGCTGCGACGTGCTCGATACTTACTTCATTTTCTTGCGATCGATGGTGTTGATGGGTAAAACCACGCTCGACAATGAGATGCAGTTAGTGCAGAAGGCGAAAGAGTGGATCCAACAGCGTGCCGATACCTCCGAAGCCTACACCGCATACCTGAACGCTTGGCGTGATTGGGAAAAACCGCAGGATAAAAAGGTGGAGAAAGCGGAAGCAGCGGAGGTGACGTCAAGCGAAACGTTAACCGCCAGCGAGGGCTCTGACACCAGCGAAGCAGCTGCGGCCAGCGAAACGAACGACACCCGTGAAACAACGAACTCAAGCGAATCCAGCGGAACAAACCCAGGCTAGCCAACGATTTAAAGAGAAACACAATGAAGTCCTCTCCCCTCTTTTCCGTCTGCATCGGTGCATGTCTGATCCTGTTTTCGTCAATCTCCACAGCACAGGAGAACGGGGCGACCGACAGCGAGACACCGACCGAACGTGCGGATCGGTTGTACGAAACGTTTGCGAGTACCGCAGCTGGCCTGGATTTAAAATCGCAAGGTGGTGAGGACGTCTTTAAATTGCAATCCCAGCCCTTGTTCCGCTTTACCTCCGATGGCGACATCTTTGGCAGCGTCTACGTCTGGCACGACAAAAACCAACGTTTGGCGGTGCTTGGCACGATCGGTTCGCTGCCAATCCAAGGGGTGACCGTCGAATTCATTGAATTGCATTTGCTGAGTCCCAAACCGATTGAACCGATCATGATCAATGGCTTTCCAACCAAACGTTGGACTCCCAGCGTGGACGATCTGACGATGCATCCGGTCCCTGATGCTCCCGAAGTTGCGGGCACCCCCGCAGCTCGGCTGCTGCAAATGCGCTCGATGGCTCGCCAATTCAGCAGCGAAATGGTCAGCAACGGTGTCAAAAATCAACTGCGTCTGCTTCCCAAACCGCTGTATCGATACGCCACCCCCACCCAACAGCACGATGGCGCCCTGTTTGCATTCGTCTGGGACCAAGGCACGGACCCCGAGCAAGTCGTCCGACTCGAATCAATTGAGGTCGACGGCAAGGTGGCGTGGTACTACCAGCCGCTGCGGTTGACCTATCGCGAATTAACCTTGACGCACAAAGGGAGCGAAGTGTGGCATGTGAACGAATTTTTTGATCGTGACCAACCGCTGCAGAACACACCGTACATCACCGGGCTGACCGCCCCGATCCCGCAGTGAATCATGGATGGAGTGCATGGTTAGGTTTTCGAAATTGGGGTGAGCCGTGGCGGAATACCAGACTTGCGATCGCTTTCTTCCTGTCGCTCGTGAAAACATCCGTTTTGGGGGAAGCATCCGTTTGGGATGCTAGCAACACACCCTTTCAGAACTCACCTTTACCTGAGAGGTGGTTTCCAGCTAGGGTCCTCCATCGGACTTTTCGTTCCATGGATCTTCTCAATTACAAACAGGTAGCCTGCTAGGGGCATGTTGATGGCTAGACAGGGAAGTCTTTGCCGGCAATCTTCACGTTTCACCCTTATTTTTGGGGCGAGCCTCCACCGCTGCGCACTTTTTTGCTGCGGCACGCTGTTTTTGATTGGCATCCTCTTTGCAAACAGTGCCGCGTCGATAGCGATCGCGCAGGATGCTAGCACGCTGCTGTCCGAGCCGCCGATTGGCGAATTGCGTCAGCCCGAGGCTGCCTCGACCACCAATCCCCCGCTGCCCGCCGGCGATAGCGAACCGCTTGATCTCAATTTACAACTCGACTGGACCGCCGAAACGCTTCATCGCTGGAACGTCGAAGTCGAAGTCGTCGACTCCGACACGACCGACGCCACCGCCGCGATCTCGGAACTCCGCAATCTCTGCAGCGACCCGTCGACGTGTGGGTTCATGCATCGTTCGGATAAAGGCCAAGCGTGGCATTTCCACTCCACCGTCGCGATGACATCCGGTGCGGCGGCGTTCCGCGTCCATGCTGCGACAACCGCCGAAGTTGTCGTCACAATCAAGGCGTCCAACAGCAACTTCCTCCCTGCAACCGAAGCCAATGGTTCCGCAGAATCGCCATCCGTCGACCAGCCCCTCTCGCCATCGGTAACGCGGATTCCGATCACGCAACTGCTGTCGAACTCGCATTCGGAAAGCATTGGTGAGGAAGGTTCCCGCTGGACTCTGCAGCGAACCAAGAACGATTCGCTACGCGTTTGGATCGATCCCGCCGAAGGGGTCTCTCCATCGGGTGTGATTTGTCAACCCCAAGCCGAAATGTCACTCTACGTTCGCGGCAACGCGGCCCAAGTTCCCAGCGAGGGTGACCTACGGATACACAGCTCGATGATTCGAGTCGCGGACAATCACGTCGTGGCCACCAAAACATCTCCGATTTCACTCGACGCCCACGGCAACAGCGCCCCGGTCTTGTTTCAACACGTCACCCCGACCGAAGCAGGTGTCTACGAAGTTCGCTTTGAATTAGAGCACAACCAAAATCCATTGTGGTCGCGATGGCGTCGACACCACGCGCCGATTGCACGCGTGAACCATGTCTTCACCGTGCTACCCGAAGCAACGTCACGGCACGGCGACATCGATTTCGAAACATGGCACACCCTTTCCAAGATCAAACCCACCGAGGGATCTCAGTGGACGGTACCGACGTTCTTTAACACTCGCAACAACCCGCTGATCCCCAGCAGTTTGATCAAACAGGATCGCGCGCGGAGCAATACGATCGATGCGGGACAAAAGATCACAATTGTCCCCGGTGGCAAGACCTTTGAATCGAGTCTTGCCAAACTTCGTCCTGGGCACCCGCACCACATCACCGTTCGCTATCCCGCCAACCGTTCCATTCACGTGCGAATGGAACTGACGAGCGATGCAGCCGGGAACCTCCCGCCGACGCATTATGTTTTGATTGACGAAAAGCGAGCGTCCGACCGTTATCGCAACGATCAAAACCAGTGGCGAAGCCAATCGTTCCTGTATTATCCCGGTGGAAACGATCAACTCCGTTTGACGAACCTGGACCTCGACCAAGACGCTGCGATCGAGTCGATTGAAATCAAGGTAGGTCCGCAGAATTTCGCGGTACATCCGCCGACGCTCGAAGCGATTCCGCAGAGCCGTTCGCGAATGTCAACGTTGAACGTTCAAGATTTTGATTGGCCTCGTCGATTGGCGGGCGATGAGGCCCTGCGGCTAGCGAAATCGGATTTCAGCAGTGCTGCTATTTCGCTGCACCAATTGTTCGTTGCCACCGGTCGATTACAAGAATACGCATCGGTGCTAGGCGTCAACTCGATTTGCATCTCGGCGAACGAGGGTGGCAAGACGTTGTTCCCCACAGTTCAGTTTTCGCCAACCCCCGCTTCAAGAGTCGCTGCTGATCACCCACATCAAACTCAGCAGCTCGATCTGATCCTAAGTTTAATGGACCGCAGCGATTTCCAAGTGGTCGTGGGGATCGAGCCCACGATGACGATGCGACATGTGGAAATGCACTCCGCGAACAATCGGAGCGGCACCCCCTTTTCGCATTACACGTTGATTGATCCCGTGGTTCAGCAAGCGTTGTACGCATGGATCCAAGAATTAATGCAACACACGAATCCTCACTCCTGTTTTGCGGGCGTGGCGATTCCTTGCAGTGCACCGCATCACACGGCCGCGTATGATTCTGCAACCCCGCCGAGCGAAGCGGTGCTGCGACAATTTGCAATCGCGGTGGGCAAACCAAGTGCGACGATCAGCGAAGTTCAAAGTTGGATCCACCAAGACAGACACGCCTCGCTACAAAAATGGGCGATCCAATCCAACCGAAATTTCTACACCTCGGTTTCGCATCTACTTGGCAGCAAACTTTGCCTGCTGACCGATCTGTCACCCAACCATCTGTCGTCCGAAACGGGCATTTTCTTGATCGATATGACCTGGCCGCCCGTCCAGTCGAACTTGGTTCCATTGGCGTCGCACAAGCATGAAGGGTGGACCACGCTGGCTCAACAGATCGAGGACCAACAGAACGCGAACCACTCGGTATCGCTGCTGCAACCGATCACCGGCCGCGTCGGATTAAACATTACCCCTCATCCGATTGCCCCCGTTCCGCAAGCAAACACGGCGAACGACACCGCGGCATCATCGCAAGCGGTGGCGTCACAAGCGGTGCCCTCACCAACAGCGTCGCTGCAAGCCACGATCCTCGACCGCTCACTTTCACCGCAGCTCAGCCGACTGATCGATCGCATCGACCCTCGCGTGGTCGTGATTGACCAGCGAAGCTTGGGTGGAAGTTTGCCGCCAAATCTGCGGCCGGTCCTGCTTGCGTACAATGCGTCGCCGAGCCGACCGATGAAAGAATTTGGGTCACCCGATCAAGCGTCGCAAACCGTCCAAGTGCGTTGGGGAATTGAAAACCAACACCTCGTTCTCAGCCTTACCAATCATGCTCCGTGGCCGTGCGAAGTCGATGTGATTTCGAAAAAGGCGATTCACTGGAATGAGGTGGGTCAAAACACCGTAATGCCTCGGCACAGCGTCGATGAGCTGACGTGCACGGTGTCCCTGAACGCAGGCCAGTTGAAAGTGATTCGCTCGGAATTGCCACAATCGTCCGAGGCGCTTTCGACTTGGGTCTCGCGCGTTCACGGCGATCACCAAACGATTGAAAAGATAAAATCCGATGTGACCGTCGTCGTCGAACGATTGGGAATGCTGGCGGACAGCGAGCCTTACGCAGTGCTTTCCAACCCTGGGTTTGAGGTCGTCGGCGGCATCGGGATCACCGGATGGATGCACGCCCAATACCCTGAGGGCGCGGTACAGATTGATGAAAACGAAGCGATCGAAGGGCAGCGATCGCTCTGTTTGACCACCGCCAACGCGATGGCGACTAAGACATGGTTGGTCAGCGAAACGATCACGCCGCCGAAAACTGGCCGCTTGGCGGTATCGTTGGCATGCCGAAGCGGAGCCAGCGAAGTGACGACGCCGCACCGTGTTCGTGTCTCGGTCGAAGGAACCCAAGCAGGAGCCTCGTTCCGCCATAGCGAAGAGGTCGACGTGCCTCGCAACGGCACATGGCAGCCTCGCAAAGTGCTGGTGGAAGCCGACAAGATCGACCCGATGACGATGGATTCGCTGCGAATCACAATCGATAGTTTGTCACCGGGCAAGCTGTGGATTGACGATGTTCATTTGCATGATTTTTTTCCAATGAACAAAGAGCGTGCTGAGTTGCAAAGCCAAGCGTTCCTAGCCGTGCAAGGGTTGCAGCGAGGCAACTTGGCGCCATCGGCTCGCCTGCTGAAAAACCGCTGGGCTCAATTCCTGCTTAACGACACGCGAGTTCGGCCCACCCCGGTGATCAAAACCGTTCCCGACGAGGTCGCCCCGCCGACCGGTGTCGCCGAGCGAATCAAGGGCTGGCTGCCGAAGCCGATCCGCTTTTAAGTTCCAGATAGCCCGCTGCGATCTCGACCACGCGGGACTGCATTCGGCCTTGGGCGTCTCGCCACGTGATTTCGGCGACAAACAGCTCGGTGTCGATTTCGATCACGCGGAAATGCCCTGCGATCACCTGACGCACCTCGCCGCGGTCGCCTCCGACATCCCCCTGGAAATCGAGATAGTGAACCCGGTGATCGGCTAACTTCTCTACCTTCGTAGAAACCCCCTCTGCAAACGACTCGAGCGGCTCGGTGGCCCAGGTTTTCAGGACTCCGTCGCGTTCAAACATCCAATCGAAGTGTGTGGGAACCGGCTCCGACGGTTCTTGGCTGCGGGTCCCCTCCGAGCCGGGGGTGTGCCGCAGGATCACGAAACGGGGTGGAATTGCATTCAATTTTGCTTGCCTCGAGGCCAATTCGCTGGCGAAGAATCGTGGTTTGAGTCGAGAAAAGAGGGGACCGATGATCTGACAATCCGATTCGGGATTGACGGTTAGGTAGCGATATCATCATCCTTTTGGCATCGATCCATGCCTCCGTAACGTATGGACGGTTCCCATTAACGAAAACTATCCGAGCACTCATGTCTAACGCATCCAGCGCGAACGTACAAATCCAGCTCCCCGACGGCACCCTTCACGAGCACCCCGCCAGCACCACTGCGATGGATATCGCCAAAGGGATCAGCGACGGGTTGGCCCGCGGCGTGATCGCTGCCGAGATCAGCGGCCGAGTGGTCGACGCCAACCGTCCGCTGGGCGAATTGAGCGAAGATGATCAACCGATCGCCCTGCGTTTATTGACCAGCCGCGATGCCGAAGCGCTCGATGTCCTGCGTCACTCGGCCGCCCACGTGATGGCCCGCGCCGTGATGCGGCTGTACAAGGGCGTCTCGCTTGCGTTCGGCCCCACCACCTCGGGCGGCTTCTACTACGATTTCGACATCCCCGAAAAAATCAGCGAAGACGATTTTCCCAAGATCGAAGCGGAAATCAAAAAGATCATCAAGGAAAAAGAACCGTTTGAACGCTTCATCCTCGATCGTGATGAAGCTCGCAAGCTGTGCGACGACTTGGACCAAGATCTAAAAGTCGAACACATCGATACCGGATTGTCCGATCAATCCACCGTCAGCTTCTATCGCCAAGGCGAATTCGTTGACCTCTGCCGCGGACCGCACATTCCGGACGCCGGCAAGATCAAGGCGATCAAGTTGATGAGCATCGCCGGGGCATACTGGAAAGGCGACGCATCGGGGCGACAACTACAGCGGCTCTACGGCACTGCGTTCTTTGACAAGAAAGAACTCGCCGCCTACCTCGAGCAACTCGAAGAAGCCAAACGCCGCGACCATCGCGTGCTCGGCAAACAGCACGGTTTGTTTGCGATCAACCCCGAAGTCGGCCAAGGTCTTTGTCTGTGGCTTCCCAAAGGGGCTCGCGTCCGCGTGACCTTGGAAGAATTTCTTCGCAAGGAACTGCTGACCCGTGGTTACGATCCGGTTTACAGTCCGCACATCGGACGCGTGGAACTTTACGAAACCAGCGGTCACTTTCCGTATTATCGCGACAGCCAATTCTCGCCGCTGTTCGGCAGCGAGGCGGGTGGATTGATCGACGCTTGGAATCAGCGGTTGGTCGATGGAACTCTCGACAGCGACAGCGAAGAAAAACTGATGGAAGCTGCCAAGGTGCTTGGCGCGGAATTCCCCGATTACAAGTCGTCGGCATCAAACGAGGACAAACAAAAGGTCCTGCATCGTTGGCAAACCGTCCATGAGCGGTACTTGATCAAACCGATGAACTGTCCGCATCACTGCCACATGTTCAAGGCGATGCCACGTTCTTACCGTCAATTGCCGCTGCGATTGTTCGAATTCGGAACCGTGTATCGACACGAACAAACTGGCGAGCTGAACGGCATGCTCCGCGTTCGTGGCTTGACTCAAGACGACGCTCATATTTTCTGCACTGGCGATCAAGTCGAACAAGAATTCAAAGCGACCATCGAACTAACCAAGTTTGTTCTCAACGCGGTGGGGCTGGACGATTATCGCGTGCAATTGTCGCTGCGAGATCCTAATAGCGACAAGTATGTCGGCAGCGAAGAGAACTGGGATCATGCCGAAGGCGCTCTCCGCGGCGTGCTTGAGAACTCGGGTTTGGATTTCAACGAAGAACCGGGCGAGGCGGCATTTTACGGACCGAAGGCAGATTTTATGGTCCGCGATTGTATCGGCCGATCATGGCAACTCGGTACCGTTCAGCTCGATTACAACCTGCCCGAACGGTTCAAGCTCGAGTACACCGGCAGCGACAATGCGACCCATCGACCGGTGATGATTCACCGCGCTCCGTTTGGATCGCTCGAGCGTTTCACCGGGATGTTGATCGAACATTTTGCCGGTGCGTTCCCAATGTGGTTGTCGCCCGAACAAGTCCGCGTGTTGCCGCTGAGCGACAAGTCGTTGGACTATGCCGTTGCGGTCGCCAAACAGTTCGACGAAGCCGGGTTGAAGGTGACCATCGACAACAACGATGGCAAGGTGCAAGCGAAGATCCGCAACGCGCAGCTCGACTTGGTCAACTACATGGCCGTGGTCGGACCGAAAGAGGCCGAAGCAGGCCAGGTGGCACTGCGAGACCGGATTGATGGCGATCTTGGATCGATGCCGATTGCCGAAGCAATCGCACGACTCAAAGACGAGATCGCGACTCGCAAAGTACGGCAAGCGGTCAAGAGCAGCCTCAGCAGTGCGGCCGCCGTTGACTCGGGTGCCACCGGCCACGAATACTAAGTTCGCGGATCGTTGGTTCATCACTCCGCACCGAATCGCCGCTTCCGCGGCGACTACCCAAAAAAACCCCACGCGTTTGCGTGGGGTTTTCTTTTTCGACTGTGAAGCTTTACTCTTCTTCTTCAGGCGGAGGCTCGGCGTTGAGCTCTTCGTCCGAGATATTCAACTCGGGGTGCTCGTCGATGTAAGCCTGCATTTCATCTTGATCGGTGGGCACGGTCGGAGCGTCCGAGCCGCAGCCAACCATCGCGAAGCAAGCGGGCAATGACAGCAGTGTTAATCGAATTTTATTCATACAGTATTTCCAAAGGATCAATGGAATGAGGGTGGTGAAATGAGATGAATCTCGAACTTGGCGGACTAGAAGTCCTCGATGGTTTCCTTCGAAGCTCGAGTTCCCAAAGCTCCCCAAAGCCCGTAAGGACTGGCGATTCCTGGCGTCGAATCGGGGTCCGTGTGTTGAGCATGAACTCCAACTTGACCACGCCCCGAGTCACCGGCCTCGATCGAATCCGTGACATACTTCACTGCACCATCACCCATCAAAACATGCACGCCGCCTTGGTGACGACTGCTCGGTGGCGCGACAACGATCGAGTAGTAGAAATTATTGCCGCAAAGTTCGGCATTGGGCGGCAGGATCGTCAGCATTTGCGTATAGATCGGCAGCAACGAAGCCCACTTCATTCCACGACGCTCTTCTCCGCTGCCAGTCAAGCGGTTCGGTGCGGGGGATTGGGACCAGAACTGCGGACGCTCTGGGTCAATGCTTTGACGACAAGCCAGGTTTCCGCCCATGTTCAAGATGTTCGAGACTTGGTTATCGGCCAAGTGAGTTCGCTTATCACGATCCCCTAAATCCGTCACAATCTCGCCCGCAAAAATGGTGTTGGACAATCCGTCGAGCACATCGCGGAATTTGGAATCGAGCTGGACCACGAACGCCCCTCGCTGCGAAGCTCGGACTCGATTGTACATCTTAGGCGTTCCACCCGTTTGAGTCGCTCCCGTCATCCGATTGAGTGCTCCGCCAAACCCCGTATCACAAGAGTCACCCGTACACATCGCGTAGTTCGTACGACCAGTCGCGGGAAGCCCCACTCCCGGATCGCTCGGGCAACGAAGCGTCGGAATGTTTGTCAACCAAGGGTCGTAGTTACCCCAATTCAAGTGCGCCGAGAGAGGCATTCCGGGCCAAGGCCCCATCGCATTGTAGGTGCGAACGCCTCCGCTACTGTCCGTCGTCTGAAATGGGTTGCTGATTTGCTCCCATAACGCTTGCTGTTCAAAAAACGGGGTCAATGCAACCAAGGCTGATCGCTCCAGCCGATTGTTGCCTCGCGGCCCGCTCTCGTGGCGACCGCCATGGGTGCCTTGCGTACCGCCGCCGTGAACCGGCAGCTGTTTGTAGGCCGCATGATAGTTGTGGATCGCGAGACCAATTTGCTTGAAGTTGTTGCTACAGCTCATCCGACGAGCCGCTTCGCGAGCTGCCTGGACGGCGGGCAATAGCAGCCCCACAAGCACCCCGATGATCGCGATTACAACTAGCAGTTCCACTAACGTGAAACCTTTGGATCGGCTTGATGTTCTCATCATGCTCTTTACCCTCAAAGAAAAGTACAATTGAAAGAAATGGCATCAGACTCAACTTAGTACTGCGAGCAGTACCAGCGGACAGAGCCGCACCGACGTGAATGAGGAGACAAGGTGATTAATCGTCGGATGTCGATGGATGCAGAACGACTCGTTCCGCAATGATGCCCTGCGATAGCAGTTCTTTAACCATAGGGGGTGGGGGATACGAGCGATTGGCCGAATTGATTGCCATGCCGTTAAACTGCGCACAAATCCAGCTTTTTCCCCCTATTTTGAGAAAACTCGGGGTGCACTTAGTTGCTTTCACACTCGTAATTCAGCCAAATGATGCTGGGTCTTCGCGTCCCACCTTCGAAGCGTTTAAGGGGACATGCAGCGACTGTGCAATCGCGTTCGCATGCAGATCCACGGTCCCGAACGATGAAGACGGTTCGAGGGGGGACCGAATGCACCGGAACTCGCCACAGCCCTGTCGGTCCCCCTTTAGAAGTCGATCTATCGGCGGCAGCGGCCGCGATTGGGATTGCCTATTACCAGCAAGCCCGTGACAGCAAACTCGTGTTCGGCAACAAGCCAACGAGACATCCAGGCCTGGGGCTAACGCGTGGCTTCTGACACCAATTCCTTCGCTGGAGGCAATCTCGCACCATCTGTGTCTGCCACCGATTTGACGAGGGTCGATTGGCCAGACGACGGTCGATTTTTGGAGCGTCGTGGCCGACGTTTCCGCCACCATACGATGGCGCCACTGATATACAGCAGCGCCGGAGTCAGCCCAAAAAACAAAACCGCCCAGCGTCCCATCAAACCGAACGCCTCTCCGTTGTGAAGCGGAAATTGCCAAGCGAAGAATGCGTCGGCCGCCGAAAAGTCTGCCGGGCTTCGGACGCTCAAGACACGACCGCTGTATTGATCCAGGAAGACTTGGGAACGCCCATAGCTTGTTTGAACCTCATCAGGCTGACGAAACGCGACTTCATAGGTCCCATTCTCGCTCGCCGGTGGATGCAGGTGATCGAATTTGGCATTCGGAAATGTGGATCTCGCAATCGTGATCGCTTCGTCGGGCGATAATGGTTTGCGAGACTCGTGTGGTTCGGAGGTCAGATCGCGGGGCTCTTTACTCACCTCGCTAAAAACACCCGCGATCGACCTGAACACTGCGGGGAATTCCATGTAAACCCCGGTGAAGGTGATCACAGCGAGAAAGCTGGCACTGATGATCCCAAACGTCTTGTGAATGTCATAGTTGAAACGCCGTCCACGACGGATCGCCAATGCGGCACGCCAACTATGTTTCCAAAGCGGCCACCAGAGCAAAACTCCCGATCCGATCGAAAGCAAAACCAAAACGCCGATGATGCCGACGATGATCGAGCCGATCCGGCCCGCGACCAATTGAAAGTGCAATCGATAGATCCATGACATCAAATCCTCGCCCCAAACCCGTTGTCCGGTGACCGAAGCGGAATAGGGATCAACATGAACCGCAATGTACTTGGGCGATTGATCCGTCCCACCGGCAAACCAGACCGTCCAAACGCCATCATCGACGCGAGGCCGGCTGACGGAGAGCGCCTGCTTATCACCGTCGTCATAGAAGGCTTCCGCCGCGACGATAATCTCGGCCACCGTACGCGGTTGCCCGCTGCGGTTGGTCAGCAATAAATCCGAGTTCAGCTGCTCGTCGATCGCGTGATCGAACACCAATAAACTGCCCGTCAATCCGATCAACACGAACACCAGGCCAATCGTCAGTCCGAGCCAACGATGGGCGAGCAGCCAAAGTTTCCGCAAGCGAAAACGAACCGCAGGGTTGCGATCGGCGAGCTTTGTCGTATCGATCGTGTTCATTGCCCCGGCTCCATCTCGGGACCACGCGGAATCCGACGCGACTTGGCGTTTTGAACTTTGGTTTGAAGCTTCACTCCGTCGATTGCGATCGTTGGAAGCGAGTTCTCACCTTCTTCGATCTCCACCTTCCACAGTGACTGTTCCGGACGAGCGAACTGGCTATCCAATTGGTCGATCATCGCCAAGTCCATCTTGGTGACGTCCAGCGGCCATGTCACAGTCACGTTGTACTCACCGATGGGCGCCCCATCGCCAGCTTCATACGTCTGCAATTCAAAACGCCCCTCTTGGTCCGCGATTGCCCACGGCCGCGAGTTGCGAACATCCACTTTGCCGCCGATCGGATAAAGCGTGACGACGGCTCCGTTAGCAGCAGTTCCATTGACGGTCACCATTCCCCTTGCAGGGTACGTCGCGGCTTGCCAACCTTCGCGGCATCCAACGCAAACGCATGCAAACAAGATCAAACCAACACTGTTTAGCAATTTCATGACGTTCCCCTAAAACTCGCCAACGACTTCATGACCATCAATCGACGTCAATGCGCTGAGCACGTCCATGTCGATGTTTTCGGTCAAGAATCGAACGGAACCGTCTGCCAAACTGATTTGCATCCCTCCGGTATGAAACGCGTAGGGAGCGCCGTAGAGATTGCTGACGTTGATGATGTCCGTGCCCACGAACCAAGTTACGTTCGGATTGCCAGTATTGGGGTCCAATTCCACTTGGTAGGGATAGAGCCATCCCGAGTTAAAGTGCCCCGCCCATGCCTTGTATTCTTGAGACCACCACGAGGGCGAGACGGCCGTTCGGCCTTGGACATACAACGCGGCACGACCTGCCGATTCGTATTGCAGAATCGTGTGGCTAAGGCCATCGGTGACATCGCGAAACTTGCGAATTTCGTTCTGCTCGAACATCGAACGGTTCGGCGCCGGATCGGTGATCCATCCTGTATCGCTACGAATGTGAGCGTAGTCGCAGGTCTGAAATCCGCTATCGGGTTCGGTCGCTCCCGCTTCGGGATTGGACGGACACTGATACGTCACCGGCATATTGGTCGCCATGTCGGCGTTCTCGGCATGATCCCAACGGACGTTGTAATTGTATAGACCCTCAGCGTTGCCGCCTTCGAGAAAGGGAAGCACGGCGACATTCG
This sequence comes from Novipirellula sp., assembly GCF_041583735.1. Lineage (NCBI taxonomy): Bacteria > Pseudomonadati > Planctomycetota > Planctomycetia > Pirellulales > Pirellulaceae > Novipirellula > Novipirellula sp. The sequence continues at coordinate 32 of NZ_JBFHFD010000185.1, read as the reverse complement.
CGTGTGCGACATGCAGCGGATCGGCATACAAC
>NZ_JBFHFD010000184.1:0-13886 GCF_041583735.1 Novipirellula sp. | reverse complement strand
GATGGCAGTAAAATTAACCGAACGAGCCGCTGAAGAAGTGAAGCGGTTTCGCCAAGAGAATAACTTTGATGAGTCCACTTCGCTGCGAATCGGCGTTGCTGGCGGTGGTTGCAGTGGTTTCAACTACACGCTTGGATTCGATGACAAATTCGATGAAAAAGCAGACAGCAAGTATGATTGCCACGGCGTCGAGGTGATTGTCGACAAGAAGAGCGCGTTGTACCTCGATGGCACGACCGTCGATTGGTATTCGAGCCTCGAGAAGCAAGGTTTCACCTTCGAGAATCCCAATGCCGTGAAGAGCTGTGGTTGCGGTAGCTCGTTCCAGGCGTAAGCTGCGCTGGATCACGCTCCATTTTAGACATGAAACGCCCTGTTGCTTTGCAGCAGGGCGTTTTCTTTTGGCGGTGTGTGTGTAAAAATCCGATCCTGGTTTGGCATCGTTGCGGGCAATTTTTGATCCTGGCACGATCGTCCAACAACTCTTTAAGAGGTATTTGGCTGAATGAGTGTTGTAGCACCCAAGAAATGGTCCGGAGCCGATTCGGCATCGTTGTACGAAGTCGACCGTTGGGGTGATGGGTATTTTCACGTCACAAAAGACAGCCGGTTGATGGTTTCGCCCAGCCGAGATCCCGAGCAAGCGATCGACCTGAAGGAACTCGTCGACGGGCTGACCCAGCGCGGATTGGACCTGCCAATTCTGATTCGCTTCAACGGAATTCTGCGAGATCGTCTGAAACGGCTGAGCGAGAGCTTTGCCGACGCGATCGAAGAACATCAATACAACAATTCCTACCGCTGTGTGTTTCCGATCAAGGTGAACCAACAGCGTGACGTGGTGGAGCAGTTTGCCAAACACGGACGCGAGTTTGGGTTCGGAATCGAAGCGGGCAGCAAGCCCGAGATGTTGGCGGTGGTCGCGATGACCGACTCGGACACGCCGATTATCTGCAACGGGTTCAAGGACGACGACTTCATCCACCTCGCGATGCGGGCGCAGCAAATCGGTCGTACCGTCATCCCGGTGGTCGAAAAAGTCAGTGAGCTCGATCTGATCCTAAAACATTCCGAAGCGCTCGGGGTGCGTCCGACGATCGGCATGCGAGTGAAGCTTGCCACTCGAGGTTCGGGGCGTTGGCAAGCCAGTGGCGGCTACCGCTCGAAATTTGGGCTGACGGTTGCCGAAATGCTTCGCCAATTACAAAAGCTCGAAGACCGGGGGATGGCGGACTGCTTCAAATTGCTGCATTTCCACGTCGGTAGCCAAATTACCCACATCCGCCAACTTAAAGCTGCGATTCTCGAAGCAGCGCGTATCTACGTTGACCTGCATCGTCGCGGTGCGGGGCTCGAAATGTTGGATGTCGGTGGCGGGTTGGGCGTCGATTATGACGGATCACACAGCGACAATGAATCGAGCATGAATTACTCGATGCAAGAGTATGCCAAAGACGTTGTCTATTTGGTGCAAACGGTTTGTGACGAAGCCGAGGTTCCGCATCCTGAATTGATTAGCGAGAGCGGTCGGGCCGTTGCCGCACATCACAGCGTGTTGGTGGTCAATACCTTGGGCGTGACCCAGCAGGGAAGCGTGCAGGATTTGCCCACGGACGTTCCGGATGACTACGAGCAACCGGTGCTCGATTTGTGGATCAGCTATCGTGATTTGACTTCGACCAACATGCTCGAGTCTTTCCACGATGCACAGACGTCACTCGATCTGGCGATGAACTTGTTTAGTGGTGGATACTTGCCGCTGGAACAACGCGTGGTCGCTGAGAATCTGTATTTTGCGATCTGCCACCGCGTGCGTGAATTCGCCAGCGAGCTCGAGCACGTGCCCGATGATGTCAAGCATCTCAATCGGTTGCTCTCGGATATTTACTTCGCCAACTTTTCGCTGTTCCAATCCGTTCCCGACTCTTGGGCAATTGATCAGTTGTTCCCGGTGATGCCGATCCATCGTTTGGACGAACAGCCGACACGGCACTCGGTGATCGGCGATATCACCTGTGATAGCGATGGCAAAATTGACAAGTTCGTCGGTGGTGAAGGGCCTCAGCGAACGATCTTGCTACACGAATTTGAAAAGCAACGGCCCTATCAGATCGGTATCTTTATGGTGGGCGCCTATCAAGAGATCCTGGGCGATCTGCATAATCTGTTTGGCGATACCCATGCCGTGCACGTCGATTTAAACGGCGATGCGGTCAAGATTGAATCGATCGTCAAAGGGGATACCGTCAGCGAGGTGCTCGGCTATGTCCAATATGACGACAGAGAACTGATTCGGCGTCTATTGGATAGTATCGATGCGGCGGTCAGTAGCGGGAAAATTGACAACGTCCAAGCTGGCGAAATGCTTCAGTTCTACGAGCGTGCCCTAGGAAGCTATACCTACCTTTCCGAAAATGGTCACTCCTTGGCCCACATCAAAACGCCCACGGAAAACAATGCCTAAATGCGATCCTGATTGTCCTTGCGGCAACCGAGATCGCCTGGTTTTCCGTGGTGCCCTCTACGCTTCTCTCTTTCCCAACCTCTTTTAAGAAATACGTTTATGACGACTTATCCCGAAGATGCCGATGGTGCGGTACTGGCCAACCTTCAATCGCTTGGTGTCGACATGTCGGCTCCGCTGCTGATTGAGTTTGCGGTCGACGCACCGGACGAAGCATCGGCTCATCGGATTGAAAAGGCGCTCCTCGCCAAGCAGTACGAGACCGAGGTTTACTATGACTCGGGCGAGCCCGATGAGGATGATGAAGAAGAGCTCGAAGAGGACGACGAAGAATTCGGTCCCTCGTGGACGGTCTATGTCAACGTCACGATGGTGCCTGAATACGACGAGATTATTCGGATTCAAGCCGAGTTGGACGAACTGTCCAAGCCGCACGGCGGCCGCAGCGACGGTTGGGGCGTGATGATGGACGAAGAGTCGCTGCCTGACGAAATGTAGGCTGGCGGGATATCCTCGGTCGACTTCCATGTCGAAGTCGACCGGTTTCACGATGTGAATCTGGCTTCCCGCCTGTCAGGAAGATCTTGATTCATTCATGAGCGATTGCCGAGCGACAATCGTCTTAGAAGCCACCGGGGCTGCTGAATTCGGCATAGTCGTCAAATTCGTTGTGGCGTTCTGGCGCTCGGTCGCTAAACCGCGTAAAGTCGCCTTCCCAGCTCAGCGGGACGTTTCCAATGGGGCCGTTACGCTGTTTCGCCATGATGATTTCTGCTTGTCCGGCGTACTGAGCCTTGTCTTCACCGCGATGGTAATACTCTTCGCGGTGCACAAACATGACCACGTCGGCATCCTGCTCGATTGCCCCAGATTCCCGCAGGTGACTCAATTTGGGTTGGTGATCTTTGCTGTCTTCGGCCTGCCGGTTCAATTGAGACAAGCACAGCAGCGGGGTGCTCAGTTCACGAGCCATTCCTTTCAAACGACGCGCGATCTTGGATACCTGCTCTTGCCGGGGGTCACGCGAATTATCGGGTTCAATCAGCTGCAAATAGTCAATGACGATCAAGCCAAGCGCCTCTTCACGCCGCTTGATTCGCCGCGCCGCAGCCGCAATCTCGCTGACCGTTCGGCTGGGGGAATCGTCGACGTACAGCGGGGCTTCACTGATTTCATTGGCTTTTTGAATGAGCCGTTCGCGATCGTCCGACGAGATCGTTCCGTTACGCAGTCGGTGACCATTCACTCGCGCCAGCGAACAGAGCATACGGTCGGCAAGCTCGATCCCGGACATTTCCAGCGAGACGAACAGCACGGGAAGCCGTTGGTTGATGGCGACGTATTCTCCGATGTTCATCGCCAGCGCGGTTTTACCCATCGAAGGACGTGCGGCGAGAATGATCAGTTCGCCATTGTGCAGTCCGCCGGTCATGTTATCAAATTCAGTGAACCCGGTTTCACAACCTCCGTCGGTGTGTTCGCCGCTCATTCGCGCTTCCATCCGGTCCATCGCCGCATGCAAAATATCGCTGATGCTGTGGACGGAATTGCCTGACCGGCCATCCATGATCGCAAAGATTTTTTGTTCCGCTTGAGCACACATTTCGCGTGCTTCGCTGTTTTGTTCGTACGAGTCGCGGAGGATCTCGGTGCTCGCTTCGATCAAACGGCGGTAGACCGCCTTTTCCGAAACAATCCCTGCGTAATAAACCGCGTGCGCCGCATTGGGGACCGCACCGGAAAGCTTGGCAAGGTAGGCCGCCCCACCCACGTTCTCATAATCGTTAGCTGTCCGCAGACGAGAGACCAACAGCGTGATGTCGATCTTTTGACCTTGATCGTGCATCTCGCGAAGATGTTCGTAAATCTTTCGGTTCGCGTCGTCGAAAAAGTCCTCGGCGCGTAGTGACGCAATGTCGTCACACACGATCGGCAGCAGCAGAATGCTACCAATCACGCCCATTTCCGCTTCAAGGTCAAAGGGCGGTTGCCGCTGCAAAATCTCGCTGGCGCTGGCTTCTTTCTTCTTTTTTCGGCCTTTGAACTGAAAGTCGTCTGCGGTCAAGGTTCCGGTCCGTGGAGATTAGGAAACGAAGAGGCTAAGAGAGTCTTATTTGATAGGGCGATCGAGAATTACGCAACCTGAACCCATTTGGGAAGTTTCGCCCGCTGGAGTCGCACCCCCCGTGCAGCCTAGGCGGTCCGCAATTGGTTTTCGATGCGGTCGATCGCTTCGCGAGCGGAAACCGAGGTCGGGCCACGGCCGATCGCCTTGCCGCTTTCGAGCCACTTCTTCACGTTCTTTTCTGCTGCAATGGCCGTGCTGTGCGAGCGGCCACCAAAATGGTTGGCAATCTCGGCGTACGCGGATGAGGTCAATTGTCGTGACAAGTACATGGCCAACATCCGTGGTTCGCAAACCGCACGGGCTTGGGATGAACCACGCAGATCTTCCAGCGGTACCTTAAAGGCTTCGCAAACCGTTCGCTCGATCGTGCTGAGCGTCACCGAGGCTTGCCCGACTCGCAGCAGGTTGCCGCCGAACTGGCGGATCTCGTCCATGGTCGCCATGCGGCCAAACATTTTTTGCAGTGTGGCCACTAGGTTCACCATCCCGCTGAGCACGCGTCCGTCGCCAGCAAGTTGAGCGTTGACTTCCGTGATCATCTCGTCCGGCCACTCGATCGAACATCGCTGCTGGATAAGACGCCGCAGCACCGTTTCGCGGGTCGTTGAATCAAGCGAGTGCATCGGGCAAACCAAGCCGCTCGCCATGCGTCCCGACAATTCCCGCGAAAGTCCTTCGATTTCCGAGGGAGCTTGGTTGGCGGTAAACACGATCGGTCGCCCTGCTTCGATCAAGGCTTCGACGGTGTACAGCATTTCGCGAAGCGTGGCACTCTTCGCACTCAGGAACTGGACGCCATCGATCAGCAATGCGTCGACTTCGCGGTAACGTTTGCGGAACGCGGGGAGCCCTGTGGTGCCGACCGATTTGCAGAAGTCGTTGGTGAATTTTTCGCCTGACAATTGCACGACAGTCCGCATGCGATGTCGGCGACGGAATTGGTCAGCGATCGCATTGACGAGGTGAGTCTTGCCAATCCCCGAAGGGCCGTACAAGAACAAAGGGGTTGCACTGCCGGGACTTTGGCACGCCATCATCACGGCGGTGTGGGCAAGTTGGTTCGAGGTTCCCGCGACAAAACTGCTGAGCGTCATCGCGTCGCGAGGCAGTGCTGGTTTGCTGTTTGACGAACCAGCATGCACGGCTGGAGGGGCGGTCGCATCGGGGGCGGCGGTGCCGGTCGGCTCAAACATGGGAAGCGGCGGCTGGGTGCCATCGTCGACCGGACGCGATTTTTTGGGTTTGGGTGAACGAACGGATCCGGCTGCAATCAGCGACGACAATGGCTGTGCACTGGACCGTTTTCGTTGAGGCGATCCGTGAGTGTCACGAGCGCGACGTGCGGGGGGCTGCGTGCGGCGTGCCCTGGCCGGCGTCATCGCCCGCTCGGTCGCCGCTGCAGTGGGCTGAGCCGTTGATGCTGCGTCCGTTGATGCAGTGCCTGTCGATACGATAGCCAGCGTTTGTGGCGTCACCGCCGCAGCGCACGTTGATGATCCGCTGTCCTCCGAATCGTCGGACTCCAGTGGCAGTTCTACTTGCGTGGGCTCGGGGCGTCCAAGTTCGATCGCGACAGCCAATGTCGAACCACATGCCTGGGCCGCCGCTGCACGGATTTGTTGCAAAAAGTTTTGCCGCAAACGATCCAACGCAAATTGGCCACTGACTAACACGACCAAGCGTGGTCCCGCGTCGAGCCGCGATGGGAGCGCCGCCGAATCAAACGCGGGCGAGCCAAACGAAGGTTGAGCAAGCGATTGCTCGCGTGCCTCGGCATGTTGCGAGTTCTCGGCAGCGTTCTCGCCACCGACCGCGTGGTTGGCGGCAGTAGCTTGGACCGCGAAGGCGACTCCGTGGGTAAACCACATCCGGAATCGATCTGCACCGATACGCTCTTTCAAAGCTTCCTTGAATGTTTCGACAACAACCTTGTCGTCGATGCAGCCGTGCGGTGCAGACATACCGGTAGCGCAATCCTCCTTCATGGATATTTCGCGGTGCAACCAACACGCCACCACTCGGAAGGATCCGCAAACCGGATCGCCCAAATGAGGACGCGAAAATAGAATGCCGTTCGATGGCCGAGTCGGGAGTGCAGCCGAAAGCGTTGGCGATTTGAAATCGTGCCAACCTAGCTCCGCTGGGCGGCAACAGTGCCTTCCCAAACTCGAACGTTCACAAATAACTTCTCGCGATCAAAGGACTCTTTCTTAGAACCCGCCTCATGCTTTTCAAAGCACACTGTCTCGTTCGCGTGAGGCCAGATTCTATGGTTGCTAGCATCGAAGTCAAATACCTCTGCACCTTCAATAAGAAGATTTCTTTAGCGCAATGCTCTGACGTCCGCACAATCCAAAAAAGACCACGATACGGCACTCTCGTTTTGTGGCACCCTAGCGTGTTCGCAGCGGTCGTTAGACTGGGCACGTTTGTGGAAAATATGTCGATAACGGAAACCTCACGGGAACTTCATTTTTATCTCGCTGCCGTAACGGCTTTCGCATCAATGGCTTATGGGCGGTCCGCTAGCAGAATTGGCGTTTTTTGCGACCTTGTGGCCTTGTCAGTGAGATTTTGCTTTCAATTACAGTGACTTCACCCACACCGATTCCTCCAGCATCGGTTGAAGCCCAAATGCTCGGTACAAATCGCTGGCAAAGTCATTTTGCTGATCGACTGCCAAGATCAATCGACTGGCGTTAAACCCCTCGGCAGTCGCGATGACCGAGCGGATCAAATCGATCCCCAATCGTTGACCCCGGACGCTCGGAACCAGCCCCATGTAGACAAGCTCGACGACTTCATTTGAACTCTCGGCGTCGTTACCACTTTCCGAACTTGGGTTCGTGTTATTTCGCTTCGCATTGTGGCGGGCCAAGATTGCTACCCCAATCGGCTTGTCGTTGTTTTCCATAGGAGTGGTTTTCCAGACGGTGAACCAGCATTCCGGAGCAAAGGAGGCGATGCTCTGGTATCCCGCAATCGTTTGTTCCGCCGAACGGTAATCCAGCAATACCGGGCAATCGAGCGTCTCGACGTATGTTTGCTCGACGAGGTCCGTGAACATCGTCAGCGCGGACTCGTTATTCCAGTCCAGTGGTGAAAACCGCAATCGTGGCGGCTTGATGTCGTGGCGGGATGTCTTCTCCGCTGCCGGCTCGAGCGACTTGGTCATGTATTCGAGGTCGGCCACCCAGCGGAACCCGAGTCCTTCGAACCATGCCTCGGCCACTTCGGTCAGACTAAATCCATCACAGGCCCATTGAACGAAATGGACACCTCGTTGGGAAAGTGTCTCGTCGAGATGTTTTTTAATTATCTCGATGATCCCCGCCCGCTCTGATGCCGCGACTTCGGCCGTCCAGCCAGCGTGCAGCAGCGTCGCCGAATCGTTGGATGCCGTTGCCGATTCACCATGCTGCAGTGGCAGAATCGCGATTGCGGCGGCCAGCGGCTTGCTAGCCGCTTCATTCGTGGACGAATCTTGGTCGATCGCGGTCACGATCAAGACACTGTCCTGGTTCCCATCGTCCAGCAGACCTCGGATCTGATCGACCACAATTTGGGCCCGACCGATGGAAAGATCCTGCAATAAATTGGGCAAAATCGCAGGCAGATCGTGAATGGGGGCAAGTTGGGGGCAAATCGTAGGCATGTCAGCTCTTTTGGGTCCGGTTTATGCAGGGTTCAGTGCGAGCTTGATTCCAAAGCAACCAACGGGGGGCATCGGAAAGCTCGCAGACCCCAATCAGCCCCTGACCCTATCAGATTGGTCACCCGCTCCGTATGATATGGGCTTGATTTTAACGGTAATACGGGACAGTCAGTTGAGAGAAACGATGAAGAGCAAACGTCACTACGCACCTTTCTTGGCCATTGCGGTTGCGATTGGATTTGCCACCTTTGTGAGTGAGAACAACGCCCACGCTCAGCTCTTTCCACGTTTGCGTGCTCGTTTGGAGCCCCTGTTGCAGCCTCAGCCGCTTCCCAATCCAGCGGGGCAGCCCAACCCAGCGGTGCAGCCGAACCCAGCGGTGCAGCCTCAACCGAGGGCTCAAACGCCGCTGCGTCCGGTCCAGCCAATCGTTCGCCCCCGTACGGCGACGCCTTCGCTCACCACTCGCCCCGCAGCGACACCCAGCGGCGGCTCGCTTGGAGTGGACGTCGAACAGATGAACGTGGCGATGCAGGGATTACGCGTGACTCGCATTTCTGCGCATTCGCGTGCGGATGACGCGGGACTTCGCGAGGGAGATATGATCGTCGCGATTGATGGGCAAGAGACACCGACGATCGAATCGGTCGTTGCGGTATTGAGCCAACGTCGTGCGGGCGAATCGGTGGTGGCACGAGTGATTCGCGGTCGACAAATCGGCCAGCTGACGATCCCGTTGGTGGAAAAATCGGTCCGCGACAATCCCGTGGCTTCCGCAAAACCAGCCACCGTGCAACCGGATAGCCGCCAATCCAAAGTCGCGTCGAAGCCCACAGGGCCTGCGAAATCGGTGCTCGTTCCCGACGAACCGACCGAATCGGTCCCCACAGTCACTCCGTCTTCGGGTGCACCGTCTTCGCTAGCATCCGATTCAATGTTGAAGCGTTTGGGGATCGCAGTCGAAGATGCTCAAGTGGTGCGAGGCGCTGTGGTTACGGAAATTCAATCCGAATCGGTCGGTGAGCGATTGGGTTTTCAAATTTCGGACCGGATTGTCTCGGTGGATGGCGAGTTTGTGTTTACCGCCCAGCGTTTTGAATCTCGTCTGCAGCAGTGGGACGCGGACAAACCACTGAAATTGCAACTGATTCGCGACGAACGTCTGCTGACGCTTTCCTTGGATCCCGCCAGCACGCTGGGCGGCGATACGGTTGCCAAATCGGACGGGGGCAAACCGGCTGAGGGGACTGGCAATCCTGGTGACGATGGCGGCAATGCGGCTTCGATGCTCGAAGGGGTCGGAGCCGCCCTGGGGAACTTTTTGGCGGGGCAGAAAAAGCAGACAAGCGACACGTCCGGCGGCAAAACTCCGTCGGCATCCACTGCAAAATCTTTGACCCCACCCGCCCCGGTGGCGAAAGCGGGTGGCGCGATGGATGCCGATCCATTGGCATTTGGTGATGAAGAGGCGATCGATCAAGCCGCATTCGAAGAGCTAGCGACGCCCAAGGTGGCTCCGGTCGAGCGAGCATTTGATACCGATCCGTTGACGCGTCCCCGGTCGGAGACCAAATCCAAAGCGGATTCGCCATCTAACGAGATGCTCGAACTGCCTGCAGGAAAGGTTTCCGCTGCTCCGTCCGGCGATGTCACCAGCAAGCGGGGCAAGGAGTTAGAAGCCGAAATTGAGCGGCTGGAACGTCAACTCGAAGAAATGAAAGCAAAGGCGGCTGAGAAAAAATAGCTGTTTGTGGTGGTCCAAAGTAAAGATGTAACGGTTGTCTGGACGATACCGGATGTGACGAGACTTGCTGCGATGTGGATTGCAGCAGTCGATTCGTCATGAAACGCACCTGACAACTCGCCGGAAATCACGAAGGCACATCAATGAGCCGCACGTCGAAGCAACAACGCCTGACTCGTTTGGCTGTAGCCACCGTACTCTCGGGGGCCTGTGTCATCTCGACCACGGGATGCCAAGTCGCTCTGAATGGTCAAACGCTACCGAGTCCTTACTACCTGCAGGACGATGTCCAGTACTTCCCCGCAGGTCCGGAATTCAAACTGCCGCGTGAAGCAGCCGCATTGAAAGCGGCTCGCGCCGAAGAAAAACTCAATCAGCGATAACAGTCGACACAAACGTTTTTGTATCGGGGCCATCGCGAGCATATTCCGCTCGCGTTGAATTTGCTGCATGCCGTGTTGGTGACGACACGCAAAACCGCTGCGAGATTACTCGTCAGTGGCTCGCATGAACGCGGTCATGACCGAGTCATAGTCGCACAACTCTTCATCGCGGAAGTAGAGCTTCAGCTCTCGCTTGGCCGATTCTTCGGAGTCGCTGGCATGAACCAGGTTCATTTGCCGGCTGCTGCTGAAATCACCACGAATCGTGCCTGCCGCAGCTTTTAGTCCGTTGGTGGCACCCAACATATCGCGGACCACTTGGATCACATCCAATCCGTCGATGGCAAGGGCCACGACCGGGGCTGCGGTGATAAATTCTTCTAATCCGCTGTAAAACGGCTTTTCGACGTGTTCAGCGTAGTGTTGCTGCGACAATTCAGGAGTCACGCGAAGCATTTTCATGCCCACGACGTGAAGCCCCTTGGCTTCGAATCGAGCGATCACTTCGCCCATCAAACGGCGTTGAACACAATCAGGTTTTAACAGTACCAATGTACGTTGCATCGAACAGCAGACTCCGCGCCAGCATGCAAAAGTGAGCCGGCAATATCGAGGAACAAAATTGAAGTTCCGGGATTATCGACACCAATCTTGCGAGCGCGAAGCGGGGGCGCGAAAAGGTTTATCGGGCCACCCCGCTAGTCCGCAGCGACACGCAGCAGCGTGATCGTTTTCTCGCTCGCATTGATCTCGAATTTAAAATGCTGCAGAAAGCTCATTCCCAGCAGCGGTTCTGCATCGGTGGCGATCGAATCAAGGATCGCCGCTTCGACGTTTTCCGCCTCGAATTCGCCGATTCGAACGCGAGGCAACACGACGGCGCGGGCCGGAATCGTCCGCCCATCCGCCATCACCAGCGTGACTTGGCGAGCCTCTACGGGAACCTCGATTCCGAGTTCTACGGCAGTTTTGGCGGGCAACGTCACCAGCGACGCCCCGCTGTCGACGATCATGTGCGTCGGCTTCGAGCCCACCACGACGGTCACCCCCAGCGATCCACCTGGGCCGGGAATCAACGTGATCGATTCGCGAAAAATCTCTTGCTCGACCCGTTCGAGTCGTTTGTCGATCGATTTCAAGATCATTGCCGCTGACAACTCGCGGGGCGTCTCGAAGTTGATGGCCATCACTCGCAAGGCGATTTGTGTCTCTTTTTTTTGCAGTGATTCCGATATCGCATCGTGCAGTTTTTCGTAGTCGGATCGGATTGCGAGCACCGTTTCAGCATATTCGGTTTCCGCCGCCGTCAATTTGGCTCGTTCGGCTGCGAGTTGTTCTTGTAGCGTAGTGCGGTTGGTCATCGCGGTTCGAATCTGAGCACGAGCTGCTTCTATCAATCCAACCAGCCGGTTGTTGGCTTGGACATTGACTCCCGCAACGCGGGCCAACTGCAGATTCAACTCGCCCACCTGAGCGTTCATTTGCTGTAATTGATTGCGATTCAAGTCAACTTTCGCCTGGGCTGCCTTCCACGACTGCTGGATCAATTTCAATTCACGTTGCTGACGTGTCAAACTGGTCAAGGCACGCGAAATTTCAGTGGATTGGGTGGGCTGGATCGTTTTTCCGCTTTGGCGGAGCCCTTCCGCTTCGAGGATTTTCTCAGCCTTTTGCACCACTTCGGGACTATATTTTGCCTCGTCGGCGGCGAGAAGCGGCGGCATATCGGTTAAAACAAGTAAGGCCAGACACGCCATCCCGGCGTATCGCAAGCCAAAGGGCGATACCCGATTCGATCTAGCTTTGCTTGCCGCGGACTGGCCGTAACGCGTTGGCGAGCAACAGGTTTCGGAGGAACAGGTTTCGGAGCAACAGGGAATTCGCATGGTGATCCTATTGAGTGTCCGCGAATCGAGTTTGGGGGGGAGTTCGAATCCCATTGTAGCTTCGGCTCCGCGCCGATGGGTCGTTTCTTTCTCGGGGTGGCGTTCTTTCCCGCAGTGGAGTCCCCTCATTCGGCAACTTAGATTTCTTTTGCCGATCTTAGCGGTCGTCGCGGCGGGCGATGCGTATTGCCAATCGCCACCCCGTACCACGGCGACGTCAACGAATTCACCCGCGTCGCTCAGCACGCTGAGCCAAACCGCAACGACGCTGCTGCGAACGCAAGCGACTGCGGATGGACCGCGACAAAATGAATTGGCGTTAACGGCGCTTTGTGATTTTTACGTGTTGATGCGGAGCGACCCCCGCTATTCGAGCAGCGACATGCTTCGCGGGGACGCCGCCAAAGTGCGTCGTCGGTTGATCAAGTCGGCACACCATATCGAACATCGTTTACGGCGAGCGAGGATCCCGCGTCCGCAGACTCTGTCCGCTGAAGTGGATACGATGCTCCGCGAGAGTGACCGTGATTTCAAGTCCGGAAAGCGAACGCGGTTGAGTGATTGGCGGGATGCAGAGGTGGCGGTGTCGCAGAGAAGCGAAGCGGCGGAGGTCGGTGGGCACGCAGGCGGAACGGCGCAGGATAACGGATGGCAATTGGTGGAATTGATCGAGCGAGTGGTGGCTCCCCAGTTTTGGGATTCACAAGGCGGCGCGGGGACGATTCAGTATTACGCGATGCGTCGGGTGTTGGTCGTGCGAGCCACCAGCGATGTTCACGAACAAATTCGCGACATGTTGATTGCGTTGGGGTGGTAGCCGCCGCAAGCGGTGTCGTTACGATGGAGAATGATGGTGTGCCTGGTATTGCGACTCGGCCGCACTTTGTAAGTCGGCACTGCGAAAATCGGCACTGTGAAAGTCGGCACTGTGAAAGTCGATCGCAACGAAAGTTGCAGCAACGAACGTTACGGTTTATTCCATTTAGAACGCATGAATAAGAAAACGAATTCAATCAACGAACCTGTGATGAAGTTGACCTGTCCGACTTGCAGCAAGCGGTTTTTGGTGGACGAAACGCCGACGCCGCCGTTTTGCTGCGAGCGGTGCCAGCTAATCGATTTGGGGCGTTGGCTTGGCGAAGAAATTGGTCTGCCCTACGAAGGCGATCCCGAAGGGACGCCGGTCGAGTATCGCGATCCGCCCAACGATTGAGGGTGGCAGGACAGATTCCCAAAGTCAGATCCCCCAAAGTCAAACACGGCAACCGATTCGCTGCAGTTGAATCTCTGTGCAGCAGAATTTCTCGCTCTGCAGCGTTCCGCTTCGCTGCTTGCATCTTTACAAGAGCTTCGCCACAGGCGAAAATGGCCGATTGCTAACGACAAGAACCTTTCTCAGCCGAGGCGGCATGGGGAAGGTTTTATTTTGGCCGTTGCGGATTCCACTGGCTGCTAGCAATTTTGCTTCTGCCGTCGAATTCATTTCATCGATTTGTCGAACACGATTCTTAAAAACCATTCTCACGAGGATTTCCCACCATGCATGACTCAGTGCCGATGACACGGGAGGGATACAACAAGATCAAAGCGGAAATTCATCGACTTGAAAATGTCGAGATGCCGTTG
>NZ_JBFHFD010000183.1:0-13911 GCF_041583735.1 Novipirellula sp. | reverse complement strand
TAACATCCCGTTGGACGCCGAGCCAGGTTGTCGTGTCCAGCGACGGGTGACCCCCATGCGGTCGGCTGAGACGCATTGATCCGCACCTTGTACGTCGTCTTTGGATTCACAGGCGGGTCGACCGAGCCGGGGAAGTACTGCGACGTCTCGAACCGTTTGCCACTCAATATTTTGTGAAACCGTTGCAGACCCTCGGGCGTGTACGCCCGATCGATCAACGCTTGCTGGATGTCAAAGATGGCGTGTTCTAACTTGAGCTTGTCAGATGGTTCCCGTGAAAAGCCTCGCTTGGTTGCCGTGTTCATAAACAGCGGCCCCACGGCGTGTTCGTACTGCTGCACGATCGCCAAGGCTTCCAATACGGATTCGGGGCTATCTGTAATACCGTCCAGATTGCTTTGCAGACGAATCGCTCGCTGCATAAGATCAGCCGGTGAATTTGCCGCATAGGCCAACGACGCCATCGCAATCGCGAGTACGCTGACTCGCAAAATCAATGCCACCCCCCAGTACGCATGGCCAATGATGTTCGTGCTCGCGAAGTTCATTTTTGACACTGACTTTACTTCGTTCTTGGCTTAAATCGTGAGGCTCAAATCCGATCGACGAGTTCGGTCGACCTTGTATCAAGGTGCCAACGTCATCGAAATCGAATGATCCATCACACAGCGGTCCGGCGTTAACCAATCGCTTGGCAATACGCTGCACTGCTTTGCGATGCATCGTTGGTCACCTTTGCGGCGGTACTATATTATCGGTCGACCGCTCTACGGTAACCCCAAACCTTGCGGTTACAATGTGTCACTAAGTTCCCAAGCCACTACAAATCTTCCTCGAACCAAAAGACCGACTTGGGACCGAGCATCTTACTGGGTTGCTCAGCATGTTCTTGGGGGATCGCGAGACACGTCAAACGTGTTGTGTCCCTATTCGCCCCCCAAGACAACGCGGCAAGTTTGCTCGTCTTGCTGCTAACTCGAAAAGTCACCGCGTTCGACCCCCATCTTGTTGGTCGTCATTTTTGTTTTGGGAGGGCTCGCATTTGCTGTCGGTGCAAATCAGGAGAGATTCAGCAAGGAATGCCCGCTGCAAATCGATTTCTGCGGGCTGGAACCCAATGCCATCTACTTTGGGGTAGCGGTCGCGGCGCGGGGCCCGTCCGGTTGCAGCGAGTAAACCGTTCGATTTTGACCGGGCGGCTCGCGCCGCTCCGCTACGAAAACCACCCGTTTAGTACCAAAGAAGATGGTACAGGCCGTGAGGGCACCGGGTTGTGCGCGCGCCCCCGGCCGTTGATGCGCGAGCGGCTCAATAATTCAACACGCCGTCAAGACTTTCGTCCCGCGACGCATTCCCCCGAAACTCTTGACGAGTTCCGCTACTGAAGATGCTTTGTAGCGTCGCCCGAAGTGGTTTGCGTGTTTCGGCTAGACAACCTCGCGAGAGCCGCGGTGATTCACCCGTAGCGAAGCAAACGTCTATTCTTCGATCTTGGCATTTGCGTTGGCTGCGGCGTAGGCATTGTGCCCGGTCGAATCGCCCGGCAAGACGGGATGCTGTTTCGCGGGCAGAAACGCGGCATGTTCTGACACGATCGCTTCGTACTCGGGGTTAGACGCCAAGTTCGTCCATTCATGCGGATCCTTGCTCAAGTCATACAGTTCACGCGATCCATCGTGATATTGAATGAAGCGGTAACGCGTCGAGCGAATTGCAAAATTGCCAAGACCAAAACTAGTCACAGCCGGATGCGTCCAAGTTTGCTGTGGATCCTTCATCAGCGGGACCAGGCTGTTGCCTTCCAATGCCGAATCCGCAGGCAACCCGGCTAGCTGCAACAGCGTCGGGAAGACGTCCACCAACTCGGCAGGGCGTTTGGTCGTTTGACCGGCGGCGAAACCTGGGGCTGAAACAATCAGCGGCACGCGAGTACCGTCTTCCCACAGCGATCGCTTTGCCCAACGTTGTTTTTCGCCGAGGTGAAAACCATGGTCCGAAAACAGGACCACCACCGTATTGTCAGCGTAATCGCTTGATTGCAGTGCGTCCAAAACCATTCCAACGCAGTGGTCGGCGAAGGTGACCGAGGCCAAGTAAGATTGGACTGCATGCTCCCACTGCCCCGCTTCGGTGACCCAATCATGCGTCGGAGAAACATGCTCGCGATTCGTCAAGTCGATTGCATATTGGCTGAGGTCGTTGCGGTCGTCCTCACGAACCAGCGGCAATTGAATGTCTTTCAGCGGATGCATGTCGAACCACTTTTGCGGTGCATACATTGGCACGTGAGGTCGATAGAATCCGACTCCCATAAAGAACGGCGCGTCATGTTTTGTTTCGAGCTGCTTGACCGCCCACTTCGCCGCTTTCACATCCGGCATTTGATCATCGTCTTCGGGATAGACACCCCAGTCCCAAAGCGGGTGACCGTGTGGCTGAGAAATCTTTTCTTTGGGTCTCGGTCCAAATCCGCCCGAGGGCTGATATTCTTGAAAAAAGCGTTTGTCGCCTGTGTGAAAAATCTTTCCCGATGCCATTGTCTTGTAACCATTCATGGCAAACACCTCAGGCAGCGTCTTGACGCCCGCAAGCGCCGGTGCTTGCTTCAGATCCGGCGCTAAAAAATAGACACCCGTGGTGTGCGGATAACGTCCGGTCATCATGCTGGCACGCGATGGGTTGCACACCGGTGACTGACAATGCGCGTTGTCAAAAAGCGTTCCCATTCCCGCCAAGCGGTCGATGTTCGGCGTCTTGGCCTGCGGGTGTCCGCCCAGACAACCGACCCAATCATTCAAATCATCGATCGAAATCAATAACACATTCGGCTTCTCGGCCGCGGGCGCAGTGCCGGTGCCCATGCTGGCTAGGCTGGCAATACAAAGACAGATCAGAGGGAAAAGTCTATACAACATGAAAGTTCGTCTGGCAAATTCAAGGTAGGGAATGAGTTGGGGAAGGACTAATCTTAGCCTAATTCATCCTCCGTCTGCCACCGAATTGCGAGCTGAAAATGGAAAGTCCGGTCAAACAGGGGAACCGTAGCGTTCGACCTTGGCGAACAACTCCTGCGACTGAAACGGCTTGGAAACGTAGTCATCCATTCCACAGTCGAGGCACTGCTCGCGATCCCCTTTCATGGCATTCGCCGTCATCGCCACAATCGGGATGTGTTTGCCACTTGTTTTTTCGCCAGCGCGAATTTCACGTGTCGCTTCATAGCCATCCATGATTGGCATTTGAACGTCCATCAGGACCACGTCAAATTTCGCGGGATCCGACGCCATCAGCGTATCGACTGCTTCGCGGCCATTGTTGGCAACGACGACGCTATGACCGCGTTTCTCGAGCAGCGAAACGGCGACCTTTTGATTGACCAATCCGTCTTCGACTAGCAGGATACGAGCGTGAACGTGGCTACAATCGCTGGCGGCCGCTACACACCGCCCTGGCTCGGTCGACTCGTCACTTCCCAGTGTCGTTGTGACGGCCTGCAGCAACGTCGAATGTTTGATCGGCTTGGGCAGACACCGCGCCACGTTCCATTGCTTAGCAAAGTTGCTATCCAGTGCCGCAGAGCCCGACGTCATCCACATGATGTGCATCGCTGAGAGCGTGCGGTTTTCATGTTGGCGGATCCGTTTGACGAGTTGCGAAGCGTCGTCATTCGCAATCGCTCCATCGGCGAGAACCAATGAATAGCGATCACCACGATCGCAGGCGTGTTCAAGTTCTGCCATCGCGGCGTCCCCATCGGGCACCGCCGTGGCCGACAGCCCCCACTGCGTCAGCAGGTCGACCAGGATTTCACGAGTGGTGCGGTGGGCGTCAACCACCAGCACTGATTGCCCGACCACTAGGTCGGGGATTTCGCGGGTCTCTTGCTTCGATGCGACTTGCATCCGCACCACAAATTGAAAATTGCTTCCTTTGCCAGGCTCACTTTCGACCCAAATTCGACCATTCATCAACTCCGCCAGCCGTTTGGAAATGGACAACCCCAATCCGGTTCCCCCGAACCGACGTGTCGTCGCACTCTCGGCTTGGCTGAACATGTCGAACACGCGTGACAGTTGGTCGGGTGCAATGCCGATCCCGCTGTCGCGAACCGAGACGTGTAACATCAGTGTATCGTCGGTTTGCGATTCAATTCCAACGTCCACCACGACCTCGCCCTGTTCGGTGAATTTGATCGCGTTGCCGGTGAGATTCATCACTATTTGACGCAGCCGCGTCGGATCGCCAACCAGCGTGTCAGGGACGTAAGGCGAAATATGACAAGTCAATTCGAGCTGTTTCTCGGCGGCACGGTTGCTGATCGTCAGCAGGGTATCACCGATCGCATCCCGCAATCCAAACGGGATGCATTCGAGTTCGAGTTTGTCCGCTTCGATCTTCGAAAAATCCAAGATGTCATTCAGTAATTGCATCAACGCGTCGGCGGATTGCCGGACGATGTTTTGATAGTCACGTTGTTCGTAGGTCATATCGGTGCGAAGCAGCAACTCGGTCATGCCGATGATCCCGTTCATCGGCGTACGAATCTCGTGGCTCATCGAAGCAAGAAACTCACTCTTGGCGCGATTGGCCGCCTCGGCACGCTGCTCTTCGCGGATCGCGATCTCATTCAGTCGTCGCATCGGTCGGTAAACAAACCATCGCGTGATGACAATCGAGGTTCCCGAGACGGCGAGCGACATCACGACGCCAAGCGCGACCGCGAAAATCATGTCGCGCCGAATCTCGTCGATCACGGCCCGGCGGGACATCACCAGATTGACGTGGCCAATGGTTTGGCCATCAAATCGAACCGGCGTCCTGGCTACCACATGCTGCGACGAACTCAAGTAACCAGCCAGATCGGTCTCGGGTACTCCGGGTTGACGCCGCGACGCCACAATTTCGGCTTCATCGGCGACTTGGACGAACTCGATTTCCTGGTTCGTAAGACTCGCACCTAATAGATCGCCGATCGCGCGTTCGTCGATGTTCCAAAGCGGCGTCGCGATACTGGTGGCGATTGCCCCCGCCGTGCGATCCGCTTGTTCGCGAATCCGATCATCAAACTGCGTGATCGTCAACACCGCCGCGACCACGACAAACAAACCTAGGGTGATCAGAATGGTGGTCACCAACGCGATCACATACCGCAGCGTGATTCCTTGTCCGTCCACACGTAGGTCATTTTGACTGTTCGCTTGGGCGAGTGTCATCGCGATTCCCCATCGCGATGCGTCTCGGGCAATTCCGTCTCCACCGGAACGACTGAATCGTTCTCCGAGCCAGTATTGACTCTCGAGCGATCGTCTTGTCCTGGGCCGAGCTTTCTTTTGGTCCCCGTGGTGTGCTCAATGCCCAAGCTGTTCTCGAGCCCTGCTCCCGCCGCAACACGACCGAGATCGAAACGATACGTCGATTGATTGGGGCGGTCCAACAACGAAAATTGGCGAAAATCCGTTTCTTGCCACGTCTCGCGACTAAGCACCGCGCGATACGCTGCCAAGTTATCGCGTGTGATCAATCGCATCGGCGAATCGTAATGGGTGGGGATCCTGGAAAGGTCGATGCCGTGAAAGAAGTCATGCAGCAACACAATGCACCACCCTCCTTCCATCACATGGCCACCGACCGACGCAAACAGCACTTCTTGGGCGATCAAGCCCAACGCTTCTGGCGTCGCATCGACTCCTCCAATGATCACATCGGTCCCAGGTGTTTTTCCTCGATCTTGCATCGCCGCGATGGCTCCGATCGCCATCGCGTCGCTGGCGGACCAGATCACGGATGACTCGGGGTAGCGCCGATGCAGAATGCGGCAGCGAAACCGCGCCAGTTCTTGGCTCCAATCAGCCGCAACGACTTGATCCAAGACGACCTCGTCGCTGCGTTTGGCGATCGCGTCGTGAAGTCCGGCCATACGTTGGATCGAAGCGCCATCCGATACCACCCCGCTTAAACCAATGACATGCAGTTTGCCATCGGCGGCGAGCCGTCGTGGCGAGCGCAGGGCTTCATCGATCAATGCATTGGCAAGCTGAAAACCAGCATCGTAGTCATCGGGCAACACTTCGGCCAACCAATGCGTCAACTTCGTTCGCGGTTGCCCGAGTTCCTCGCTCTGCTCAGGCTGCAGTCCTGCGTTAACAAGCACCGCCGGTACCTGTCGCCGTTCGGCGATTCGCAGAAACCGGGGACCGCCCCTTTTGAAGCTTTGGAATACAATCGCGTCCGGTTTGTCCTCGCGATCACAAACATCACGAATTTGGGACACCATGCGATTGCGACTGTTGCCAGCGAAAAAGACCTCCAACTGAATCCCGAGATCATCGGAAACCTCGCCCATAAACTCGACGAACGGTCCCCAAAACGCATCGTCCTGATCTCGCGGTGTAAACATCGCCACGTGAAATTTCCGTTCACCGGCCTCGGTTTCCTCACCGTGCAGTTTCCCGGTCGTGATTTGAAGGCTGCTGGCGAACACGATCATTGCCAACCATCCGTAGCCGAAACGAATCGCTCGGCAGATCGGTGTAAGCACGGGTGAACGTATGTTGACAGTTTTGTGCAGAGATCGCATAGCAATACTCGCTCGTCGATACGGGCAGCGCAATCGCCGAAACGATGTCACAACCCCATCGGATGCCGGAATCTAACGACTTGTCGCATGGGTCATTGTAACAATCCAACAACCCAGCATTCGTATTGGCTTGTAAAAAGCACAGAATTGCGATTTCCCAAGACCGAAGGAAACGTGCGATTCGATCCCCTAGCCAACTCTTCCCAGTGCCCATTTGGACCGCGGTTCAACATGCAAATTCGCGGCCATGTCAATCCGAGTTTTCGCGATAATCAAGTGGTCGCATCCCCATCAATCGTTGGAAGGTTCGATAGAAGGTTGACAGTTCATCAAATCCACTTTGAAATGCGATCGATGTCACTTTGCTTTGCGTGTTGCGAAGCAACGTCTTGGCATGATCGATCCGTCGTTCATTCAAATAGGCCAGCCATGTCTTTCCGGTCCGGTCACGAAAATCGTTCGTAAATTTGCGGCGTGACATATTACAAGCTCGGGCGGCCGCATCGACGGTCAACGGTTCAAAGAAGTTCAAATCCAACCACAGCAAATATTCGTCAATCGCGTCCAAGGGACGTGTATCGCCGAGATCACGACTTTGGGCATTCTCGGACGCCAGTTGACCGCCGGACGCCAATGCAAGCTGAGCAAAAATCTCGATCGCCGCTGCGATCGCCGACAACGTCGAAGCCGCGCTTGGTTGTGAAACGAGGTACAGCAGACGACGGAATCGTCGTTCGATGTTCAATAACGACATCCGCTGACGAGGAAGTTTGCCAATCGGGATCATCGTGTCAATTTCGGCACAGGGTGCGATCTTTTGAGGGTCGATCGCCAACCCATACAACGAAATCGGATGCCGCGGCGCATCGATAATCCGGTGCCTCATCCCGGCGGGGACCAGAATGCAATCGCCGGCGACGCAATCGGATGCCTCCGCCCCGCCTGCTGGCCCCGCGACTGCGGCTGCCCAATTTGCAGCCACTTCGCCGCTGCCCTGGCGAATGTACAGCAGCTTGGGAAAGCGATGCTCGGTCTCGGTCATCGAAAAGGCCTCGTCATGCAGGCTTTCGAACACCCAGAGTCCCGATTTTGACATCGTTTCCGGTACTGGGACGCTGCGGCGTTGGGCGGGTTCTAAAGTCATCGAAAGCATTCTCGGCAGCGGTCATGTCAACACAAAGGCCCAAACCAAACGGGATCCGCCTCTGATGATTGCACGGTTTGCCCAAATTGCAAGTCGATTATGCGCAAATGGCCAAGCCGCTAAATCGATCCGCTGCCATAATCCCAACATCGAAATTCAACGCGTCAACACTCGCCCTCCGTTTCTGTCAAAGGTTTCCTCCAATGTCACAGCTCACCCGTCCAAACATCGACGAAATCCCCGCGATCCGCCCCCGCCGTACCATCAGCGGTATGTCGGCCATCCTGTTGCCGCTGCTCTCGGGAACCAAAATCGATTGGGAAGGATTTCGCGGACACGTCACCCGTACCGCCGATGCCGGGTTGGTACCGGCAGTCAACATGGACACCGGCTACGCCAACCTGATCAGCGAATCGCAACGAGAACAGGTGCTCGCAGAGACGCAGAACTTGATGGACGGACAACCGTACGTCGCTGGCGTATTCGTCAAGGACGATCCCGATGCGGCGTTCGACTTTGATGCCTACCGAACCGGATTGGATCAAATTTTGAAATATGGTGGGACGCCGATCATTTTTCAGTCTTATGGTTTGACCGAACAAGCGGATGACGACATCGTCGAAGCTTACGCAAAGATCGGTTCACACGCTGGTGACTTCCTCGGGTTCGAATTGGGCAAGATGTTTGCCCCCTTCGGAAAGATCTACAGTTTGGATGTCTACAAGGGGTTGATGGGAATCGAGACTTGTCGTGGAGCGAAACACTCTTCGCTGAGCCGTGAACTGGAGTGGCAGCGACTTCGGCTTCGCGACGAAACTCGTCCTGATTTCAAGGTATTGACGGGCAACGATCTAGCGATCGACATGGTGATGTACGGAAGCGACTACCTGCTCGGGCTGAGCACGTTTGCCCCCGAAGCGTTCGCCCGCCGCGATGCGATGTGGGCTACAGGGGACGCTGGTTTTTACGAACTAAACGACATCCTTCAATATCTCGGCTTCCTCGCGTTTCGCGATCCGGTGCCTGCATACAAGCACAACGCTGCTCAATTTCTGCACGCACGCGGATGGATCAAAACACCGCTGACGTATCCCGGCAGCCCCGAACGTCCCGAATCGGATGTCGCGATCCTGCAAAACATCTTGGATCGCATCTCCGAGTAAAGCTTTCGTTGCCGTTGTCGATTTCTGTCCGCTTCGCATCCAAACCTGCTTCTCCAAAGTACCGCAAGACAGTTTCATGAAAACGCTCACCATCGCCATGCACGGGGTCACCGGTCGCATGGGAACCAACCAGCACTACATTCGCTCGATACTGGCCATCATGCGTCAAGGAGGTGTTGTCACCGACGACGGACAAACGATTCAGATCAAACCAATCCTGTTGGGACGCAACGAATCCAAACTGCGTCAATTGGCTGAAACGGTCGCCACACAGGAAATTGGACGCTCCGTTGATTGGTCGACCGACGTCGACGGGGTGATTGCGGATGCGGCCACGGACATCGTCTTTGACTCGTCAAGCACTCAGATGCGAGCGACGATCGTCCGCCAAGCGATTCAGCATGGCAAAGTGGTCTATTGCGAGAAACCGATCGCGATCGATCCCAGCGAAGCATTCAAGTTGGCGGCAGAGTGCGAATCCGCAGGCGTCAAAAATGGCGTGGTCCAGGACAAGCTGTGGTTGCCGGGAATTCGTAAATTGAGAATGCTTCGCGACCAAGGATTCTTTGGTGACATCCTCAGCGTCCGTGGTGAATTCGGGTACTGGGTGTTCGCGGGCGATGAACCGAATCAAACCGTCCAGCGTCCGTCGTGGAATTACCGCCGCGAAGATGGCGGCGGGATGATGATCGACATGTTTTGCCACTGGCAATACTTGATCAACGATCTATTTGGTCCGGTGAAAAAGGTGCTCGCGCACGCCGTTACCGATCTTCCGGAACGGATTGACGAATCGGGAAAACCCTACAAGTGCACCGCCGACGATTCGGCTTACGCGTTGTTTCTGCTGGAAAATGGTTTGACTTGCCAATTCAACAGTTCCTGGGCGACTCGCGTCCGGCGTGACGACTTGTTGACCGTCCAAGTCGATGGAACCAAAGGTTCGGCCGTCGCTGGACTTCGCGAGTGTTGGACGCAATGTCTTGCCTCGACTCCGCGGCCGATCTGGAATCCCGATATTCCTCAGCCGATCAATTTTTACGAAGGTTGGCAAAAGTTGCCTGACGCGACGCATTACGATAATGCCTTCAAAATCCAGTGGGAACTGTTTCTCAAACACGTCGCGGCGGACGCTGAATTTCCATGGACGTTACGCAGTGGCGCCGCAGGTGTCTTGTTGGCCGATGCTGGTGAGACCTCGTCGAGTCAGCAACGATGGGTCACGGTGGACGAAAAGGAGATGGGATGATCCAGACGCGACGAGAACACGCAGCACCGGATCGCGATCGATTGGCCGTTCACACGATGACGACCAAACCGTTGTCATTGGCCGAGGCGGCGGAGGCTTATTCACGACGCGGCATTCCCGGTATCAGCGTATGGGTCGAGGCGTTGGAAGGAATGACGACTGCGTCGGCAAAACAAATCGTGGATGATGCAGGGCTGAAAGTGCCAGCGCTCGTGCGTGGCGGTTTTTTCTGTGCATCCGACAGCGTGGAGCGTCAAAAACGTGTTGACCACAACCGGAACTTGATTGAAACCGCTGCAGACCTGGACGCCGAAATGCTGGTGTTGGTCGTCGGTGCCGAACCGGGCGTCGCACTGGAAACACAGCGGGGCTGGGTACGCGACGGTATCGAGAGCATCCTGCCCGAGGCGGAGGCGGCAAACGTCAAACTTGCCATAGAGCCGCTGCATCCGATGTACGCTGCAGACAAGAGTTGCATCAACCGGATCGCCGAAGCGAGAGTGATCTGCGATCAGCTTGATCATTGTTTGGTCGGCGCTGCGGTCGACGTTTATCACGTGTGGTGGGATCCGGATCTGAATCGCGAAATCAAGTTGCTTGGCGAAGCGGGACGACTATTCGGATTTCACATTTGTGATTGGCGAGTGCCGACGCGCGACCTGTTGACGGACCGTGGCTTGATGGGCGACGGTTGCATCGACATTCCTGGCATCCGCCGAGAAGTCGAGGCCGCTGGCTTCGATGGCTGGATCGAAGTCGAAATCTTTTCCGAAGAGCATTGGGCCGCCGACCAAGGCGACTATTTGGACAAGATCATTCAGCGTTACGAAACTCATTCGTAAAAGAAATCGCTTTTAAGAACCATCGAAGTTGGCACCAACCCTATGGGGCTTGTAGCGGAGCGGCGCAAGCCGCAAAGTCATTTTCGAACGTTTTATTAGTCGCAACCGGACGGCTTGCGCCGTGCCGCTACGAAAGCAGATCGCATTCGGCTTTTGAAGTGGCGTGTTTTTCACAACCCAAAGCGCAAGTTATGATGTTGCGCGTTTGTATTTAGGGGCAAAGCCCCGGACGTTTGCTCGGACTTAATGAGGGCGGCTAGCAAATGGCCGGACCGTTGGCCCTTAGATTTCTTTGCATCGCAAACTGGCCCGTTGGGCCAGGCTAGGCAAATTGCTGGGCCTTTGGCCCGAAGAACGTTTAAACGCGCAACTTCAAAACATTTGGCTAGCGGAGGCGAGAAAGCGCAGCCCAGAGGGCGACACACTCTGCCAGCAGTGTGTCGGCCTCCGGCCTTAGGACGACAGATCGCCCCTAAATCGTTGGCTGACGCCAACGGCAGAGGATGTGTCGGCCTCCGGCCTATTCGCTTGCTTTATAATCAGCAGTCTTTGAAGTTGGTGGAGAGTTTCGGCGGAGCCTTCAGCGACGTTCGGGCGAGGGGGCTGACCGAGCAATTCGCTGGCGACGAAAACGCCGTGTGCACCGGACTTGCTCGGTCGATAGCGCGGTCGCCCCCTCACCCGAGCAACGCCTTTAGGGCGTGCTCGACCTCTCCCCCGACTTCGTCGGTGGAGAGGTGGCAGATAACTATCGCAACCAAAACGCACAAGCTCACCCAAATTTTAGCGGTCCAGGCTTAGGCGTCATCCCGCGATTTTGCGGCGCAACGCGTTGTTCACTTTGACGACACTCTTGTGTCGACGCGAACCCAAATGCCGTTCTTGTCATGCCGATACCCCGGGTGTTTCCGCTTGTCAGCATTTTGCTTTCCAGACGCAAAGTGTTGCATCTTCGATGAGTGCCAGCCGATAAGCCAACAACAGGGTGCCCATCCCGCCCCCTGCCCCTCCTTCCAGATCGCCCCGACCCATTGCGAGCCAAACCGTGCCTATCCTCTTAATGATCAACCTGAAAGGCGGTGTTGGCAAAACCGCGTCGACGGTCGCCATTGCAGAAACCTTTGCCGAACAGGGACAACGAACACTTGTCATTGACGCGGATCACCAGAGCATGGCAGGTGAACTGTTGGTCGGACAGACTCGGATGCTTCAATCGGAGCGGGCAAAGACGACGCTTCACGATATGTTTCTGGCAATGGCCGACGTCAATTTCGATATCGCTGACCTGCCGAAATATGCGTTGGCGAATGCGTCGTCCGTGCTGACGGCCAGCGAGAATCTTTCGGTCGTTCCCTGCTCTTTTCGCATCGATGATTTCTCGAGCAACGTTGCAAAGTCCCAGCGACTGTGCCGAACCTATGCCACCGAGCGTGAACTGCAGGGGTACTTAGGTCGCCAAATGAAAAAGGTAAAACGCTGGCTCAACGCCAGCTATGATATCGTGCTTATCGATTGTCCTCCAAGCGTTGCGATGCAAGTTAAAATGTTCATGCGAATTGCAGACGGATACATCATTCCAAGCGTTCCGGATCAGTTGTCGGTGCGGGGCTCCGAAAACCTGGTCAAACGGATCTCGAGCTACGGTTTCAAACTCGCCGGATTGGGAACGCTATGGACACTGTACCGCGAACAGGTCGCACTTCACCGTGAAATGGTCCGAGATCCGTTCTCGGGAATCCCCCAACCGTTTCAGACGATCATTCCTAACGCGACGCGTTTGGCTTCGGCTGTCGATCCGCGTTGCATCCAAACTCCATCTGCCAATTGCGATGCAAAATATAGCCAACCTTTCGCCACGCGCTATCGCGAATTGGTCGATGAACTGTTTAGTCGATGCGAACGCTATGGGATCGAGACACGTGTCATTCATTACGTCTAAAGCACATTTTTTTCTGCACGGTTGATCTCTGATTCCGAAGGCCGAGTATTTCTTCCGAGCCCTATTGGAGAGGTGACAGACGACAAACGCACACAAGAGCAGATCGAGACCTCTGTATTGACGGCCAAAGCGAGGACAACAGGGATTCGTCGCCTCATCCACTACCAGCACTACCAGGAAAACGACGGGTAGCAAGGCGGCTTGTCGTTAGCGATTACAGACTGCTGCTGGTCGCGTGCTCATGCAGCCGATTGGTTTGATAGGCTTCGATCAGCCGCTCGAGCATCTCGATTCGATAACGAATCCGCTGGCCGCGTTCGGTATCACGGGTGCACCGTGGTTGATCAAAAACGCGAATTTCCTGGACCGAGGGCACGATGTCGATTCCGTCGCGGATCGCCGCATCAACCGATTCGAAATGATGATGTTCGGCCAACACGATGCGGTTCGGCTCGAGCACCAAGGTGTATCCGTAGTCGCCGTAAGCCTCGGAAAAAGCTCCATCGATGGTGATCGCCTTGCCACTGCGTTTCAGCGGAGACTCTCCTTCTTCGACCTTGACCGGCACGTGCCCGTTGACGATCAATCCGCCCTCGGTTTCCATCCCAAATTCCGCCAACACCTTGTCGCAAAACTCGGCTTTATGAATCAGCGAGAAGTAGGGGTCTTTGGTCTCGCGATGCGGTTTTTTGTCTGCTATGAAATCACGCTCGAGCGTCGCGATCCGGTCCTTCCCAAACAACGGTGACCGCGGCCCGCTCCAAAGGTACCAGAGGAAATCAAGATCCTCTTGGGCCGATTTCTCGACCGCACGACGGACCACTTTTTCGATGCTCTCAAACAATTGACGTCCCGCCAGCGGTTGACCATCGACAATCAGCGGCAGAAACGCACCGTCGGCATCCACTGGCACGCATCCATGAAAAATCAGACATTCGTCGCGTCTCAGATACATCGACCCGTGTCCGACCATGAACCGCATTTGTTCTTGTAGTTT
>NZ_JBFHFD010000182.1:0-13911 GCF_041583735.1 Novipirellula sp. | reverse complement strand
GAGGGGGCGTTTTCGATCAAGGTACTACTTCACGAACAGGTTTATTTTAGTGCACCAATTCCTGTGGGGGTGCAGGGACCATACGAGATCCTAACGGATGTTCGTAGGGTTTGGCGAGACAAAATTAGCGAAAAGTTGCTGATTCATCTCGGCGTTTGATCATCGTTTTTGCCTGTGAATTTTTAAGGGCAATGGTTTTTGCATAAAGCTCGATGTACTGGTTGGCGCTATGCCGCCAAGAGAAGTCTTGCGACATTCCGGTCTCAATAATTTGTTCCCATTTTTCTTTTTCGTGATATCTCAGGTGCAATGCTCGGCCAATCGTTTGATCGAGGGCTTCGGCATTCGCTGCGGGGATGAAAAAGCCCGTCGCAGTGCCGTCTTTGAGCGTTTCTGCTGTACAATCGACCACAGTGTTCGCTAGGCCACCAGTCTCTGTCACAATCGGCACCGTGCCATAGCGAAGGCTATACAGTTGGTTCAGTCCGCACGGTTCGTATAGACTTGGCATCACAAAGACGTCCGAGCCAGCTTCGATTAAGTGTGCCATTTCGTCACTAAATCCGAGATACAAGGCAAAGCGTTTGGGATAAGCTTGCGCTAGTTTGCGAAGCGGTTCCTCGTAACGTGCCTCGCCGCTACCAAGCACGACCCACTGGGCCGGACGATCCTCGGATAGATGGGATTGTAATACCGGCAGGATCATGTCCCACCCTTTTTGGCTCGCCAGTCGCCCGACAAGTCCAATCATCGGCAGTGATTCGTTGGGCTCTAAACCGAACCGCTGTTGGATCTCACGCTTGTTTGCCAGTTTCCCCTGCTTATAAAAACGAGCGTCATACGTCGCCGAGAGCTTGGGGTCGGTTTCGGGATTCCAAACTGTTTGGTCGATCCCGTTTATGATTCCCGAAAGTCGGTCGCGTCGACCCCGCAGCACGTTATCGAGTCCGCAGCCTTGTTCAGGGGTACAGATTTCCTCGGCGTACTTGGGGCTGACCGTGGTGATCATATCGGCAGCGACGATCCCGGTTTTCAGAAAGTTCAGATGGTTGTAGTACTCGAACTGATTGGAATTGAAATGTTTCCAATCGAGACCGGTCCAGCGGAACGCGTCGCGTTCGAAATGGCCTTGGTAGGCCAAGTTATGGATGGTGAAGATGGACGAGGCTTTTTTGATCCAGGGATAGGCGTCGGGTTCGGCGGCCATGATTGCGGGGACGAGCCCGGATTGCCAGTCATTGCAGTGGACGATATCGACGGGCCCATCGAGTCGCGAGATCGCATGCATTGCGGCTCGGCAAAAGAAGGCGAATCGTTCGGCGTTGTCGGGGTAATCGCCAATTGAGGTGCCATACAGCGATTCGCGATCAAAATATTGAGGTTGGTCGATGAACCAAACCGGGACGTCTCCGTCGGGCAGTTTGGATTTCAGGATGCGTGCCCCGATCAGCTTTTGAGGGCTCATCGGGATTGCGAAACTGGTGTCGGTCGACTCGATCGGCAATCCCGCACTGCGAATGCTTCGGAATGCAGGCATGATCAGCGTGGCGCGATGCCCCAATGCGGCCACCTTCGAGGGAAGAGTGCCGCATACGTCAGCAAGTCCGCCCGTCTTGGCGAACGGGACGGCTTCAGTCGATAGGAAGACAATATTCAATGGAAACTCAAGTGATGCATGTTCGTGATGGAATGTCGATCGCAGGGCTTGTTACCTAAAAGTCTAGCTCGATTCGCAACAAAGCTCTACGTTGTGCAAAAACTAACGGCGAAAGTGACTCAAAATCAATTCCCGCGATCGATTGCGGTAAAGTAAGAGGGCTCCTGCGATTTCGGATTTCGTAAACCCTGGGCCGGCTGAGATTGGGGCTGTCGGATGTCAGGGAACGAGCCCCCTAATGCCGTGGTCGGCTGAAATCGGTCGATCTATTAGACTATTCATCGGCGAAAGTGTTTTTCCCACACAAGCGTTTCCTTCTCGACATCGAAATGTTGTTTATTCATGACGGTCGCACTAAGCGAATTCTGGGCAAGATTGGTTCGTAACGGTGTCACCGATGCGGCTGGATGTAAGCGTTATGCGGTGGGTTACGCCGAGAAAGCCGGGGGATTGCCGCCCGATGATGCTGTCGCACTGGCCAAGTACCTGGTCAAGGCGGGGGTGCTGACCCCGTACCAAGCCAAGTCGCTTCTGGTTTCCGAATCTGTGAGCCTGCGTCATGGCGGATTTCTGCAAACCGATGCGACCGCGGCGGCCCCGCTGAGCCGCTGGATCCCCGTGGTCCGGCCAGCAACTGCGCTGGGGCCGGCAAGCGAAGGGGTTTCCGGGGTATTGTTCCGTCCCACTGCTGAACAGCTCGGCGGAGGGCGGGACCAATGGATTGCGGCCCACGCCGGGGTGACTCAAGCGGCACTTCAGTCGATCGAATTGGATCGCGTCGACGACAACATTGTGATTTTCTCGCCATTACCGAGCGGCGAGGTGTTGTCGGAAGTTTTGAAAAAGCGTCCGCGGCTAAAAGCCAAGCGGGCTTGTGAGATTGGGATTGCGATCAGTGATGCGTTGGTGGCGTTGCACGCGAGTTCGTTGTGGCACGGCGATGTGCGGGCCGATCGCGTGTGGATGGGCAAAGACGGTTCAATACGGTTGTTGCGAGATCCGTCGGGGCCCGCCGTCTCGGCGATGCTCACCAATCCTTATTCTTGGCTCGATGTGCTCGAGTCACCGCACGCCTATGCGGCTCCGGAGTTAGCGGATGCGTCAACTCCGTGTAGCGCCGCAACCGATATCTATTCGCTGGGCTGTTTGATTTGCCGAATGGTGATTGGCAAGATGCCGTTCCAGGCTGATTCGGCCGATGAGATGATGGCGCTGCATGCGTCGCAGATTCCATCGTCGATCTCCAAAGCAGTCGCGGCAGGCGAGGCGGGGGATCCGTTGTTGCGAGTGGTGGCGTTTGCACTCGCAAAAAATCCGCAGTCACGCTTTGCTACGATCGCGCAGTTTGCCGATGCACTGCGTGCGACCGCTGCGATGATCGATCCGGCAGCCAGCGCCGCCCCTGCGGTTCCAGCGTCTGCGGCACCTCCGATCGAAACCGATGATTCGGCACCCGCGTCCGAATCGGTTCACGCTAGCGAATCCGATCACACGAGTGGCTCCGATCACACCAGCGACGACGTGGTGTCGATCGTGACGAAACCCACCCCCACCAAGTCGAAAGCAAGCAAGCAAGCCCCGGCAAAGCCGGTGCCGCCGGTCCAGTCGAACCCGCCGTCATCGGTCCCAGCCGAAAGTGATGCAGGCGAAAAGGTTGTAGCCGAAAAGGTTGTAGCCGAGCCTGTCGCAGCAAAGCCGGATGCAGCAAAGTCGGACGCGGCGGTTGCGGTCATGTCGGTCGGGGTGCCGGCGGCGAAAGCGGAAGAAATTGCGGCGCCGCCAATCGCGTCCCCCGAACCCGAGTCGCCGCCGCCGGCGAGACGTCGCCGCCGGAAAAAGAAGTCCAACAAGGCGCCCTTCATCTTGGGCGGTTTGTCGGTCATGGTGGTGATGTTGGTGATCATGTTGATCGTCGGGGGCCCCGGCGAATCGAAACGAGTGGTCCAGAAGCGACAGCGTCCACCGATCCCCGCCCGCATTCCTTCGGTCGGCGGTGGTGGTCGTGATTCGCAGCCCCAACCCGCAGAACGCGAGACAACGCCGGTGGAAACGCCGGGGTATCAAGTCGTTGATGATGATCGCTTGCTGTGGCTGCCTCCCTTTGCCGCCGAGTCCGCGGCGCCGCTTGAGATGCTTCCGCCGGGACCTTCGTTCATCGTGACGGTGAATTTGGCCGAGCTGCGTGCCAAGAGTAGCGGAAGCCACTTTCTTGATTCGCTTGCACCGGATTTAAAGCAATTGCTCGATCAAGCGTCGGCGCGTGCAAAAATCGCTGTCGAAAAAATGGACCGGCTCTCGATCGCGATGCACAAGGGCAAAGACGGGTGGCCCGAAGTATCGCTTGCGGTCACGCTGCATGATCCTGTCTCGCTCGAGACGCTGACCCAAGCGTGGGACGTGTCAGCATCCCGCACGCCCGACGGAGCCACGTTGTATGCGGGCGATGAACTCGATTCGGATGCTTACTTTGTCGGTGACGTCGAGTCTAGCGAGAACCAGGTGACGCGGTTTTCGGTTTCGTCGATCGCAAGGGCTAAAGAGATTGCCGAAAACGGCGGTGCGAGCATCCTGTTGCCCCGCAGCATGCAGTCGTTGTGGGATGCGACGAGCAGCAAAAACGATTTGGCTCTGATCGTGACGCCAAACTTCCTGTTTGCCGATGGACGGAAATTGATCGAAATCGGTGCACCGCGTTTGGAAGCTCCCCTAAAACGATTTTTGATTCCTGATGTCGCCGCCGCGATGGCGTTGGCTCACTTTGACGAGGACCGGTTGTATACCGAAGTGCGATTGTCTCCGAGTGGCGGCATCGGTGAAGCGACGTTGATGCAAAATTTGAAACAAGCAGTCGAGTCGACTCCGCAATGGGCAAAGGACTTCGTGCTCGATGCAGTGCCTGATCCGTCGTGGCGTTTATTGGCGAACCAGTTGCCTGCGATGATGGATTTTCTGAGCAGCTATTCTCGCTTTGGTGTCGCTGACCAGGCTGCGATCAGCAACGCCTATCTGCCCGCCGATGCGGCGTCGCAAATCACGCTGGCCACCTTGTTCGCGATCAATACCACTGGCAGTGCAGGGCCTACGGTCGCTGCGGTGACTCCCAAGAAGACATTCACTTTGGATGAACTGCTTGCAGAAAAGATGTCGGTGACCTTTGACCAAGAGTCACTCGAATTTGGCATCAATATTATTGCCGAGCAATTTGCCGCATCGCTACCGGAGGGGACCGAGGTTCCGCCGATGCGAATCATCGGCGGCGATTTGCAGAAGATGGGGATCACTCAGAATCAACAGATACGCGGGTTCGCGAAAAAGGAGATGCCGTTTCGCCAAGTGCTGACCGATTTGCTTTTGGGAGCCAATCCTGACAAAACGGCCACCGGTTCGCATGACGTCAAGCAATCGCTGATCTGGGTGGTCGCGGATGATCCCACGCGTCCGGGCAAGAAAGAGTTGCTAATTACGACACGCCAAGCCGCCGAAGGTAAGTACGAGTTGCCTGCCGAGTTTGTGGTGACCCCCTAGTGTCTGGCGGTTTGTGTTTGTTGATGACTTCGTTTTTGGCAGCTCACGAGACGTCCGGTTATAGGCTTTACGCGGGTGATGAATTAATGAATGTCGTGGTTCCAACCACGCTCTAATCTGGTCGGGAACTCATTCGCAACTACAATCTCAGCAAGATATTGCCACGACAGCATCGTTCGACGACACGGTTTCGATTTCGCGACAGGACAGAGAATCTCATGAGAGTAATGGTAACAGGTTCAAGCGGCTTGATCGGTTCTGCGGCCGTCCGTCATTGGGACGCCGCAGGCGACCAGGTGATCGGAATCGACAATGACATGCGGGCGACCTTTTTTGGTCCCGATGGCAGTACTCGCTGGAATCAAAGTCAGCTGGAGTCGGAAACCAAGAACTTTCGCACCGTCTCGATCGATATTCGCGACCGCGATGCGATTCTGGACTTATTCAAAAACGAGCCCCCTGACCTTGTCGTCCACTGCGCTGCACAACCTTCGCACGACAAGGCGGCGGCGATTCCGTTTCTGGACTTCGAGGTCAACGCGGTTGGGACCCTGAACCTGCTCGAAGCAACCCGCCAATTCGCGCCGGACGCCGTGTTTTGCCACATGAGCACCAACAAGGTGTACGGTGACGCGCCGAATGAATTGCCGCTCAAAGAACTCGAAACGCGTTGGGAATATGCCAACCCCGAAGACTACGACGGGATCGACGAATCGTGTCGCATTGACCAAACCATGCATTCGTTGTTTGGCGCTTCCAAGACGGCGGCGGACGTGTTGGCACAAGAATACGGCAAGTACTTTGGACTGAAAACCGGCGTGTTCCGGGGCGGCTGTTTGACGGGGGCCAGCCATAGTGGGGTCGAGCTGCACGGCTTTCTCAGCTACCTCGTCCACGTCGCCGTGGTGGGCAAACCTTACACCATTTTTGGTTACAAGGGAAAGCAAGTCCGTGATCAAATTGAATGCAGTGACGTGGTCAAGGCATTCGAAGCATTCGCCAAGAATCCGCGTCCGGGCGAGGTCTACAATATCGGTGGCGGCCGCGAGAATGCTGCCAGCGTGCTGGAGTGCATCGCGTTGATTGAAGAGATTGGGGGATATAAGTTGGACTTTTCGCTTGCGGAAGACAATCGAAAAGGAGACCACATCTGTTACATCAGTGATTTGTCCAAGTTGAGAGCCCATTATCCCGATTGGGATATTAGGGTTTCATTGAAAGAGATCCTTCGACAAATGATTGCATCCGCAGAACAAAAAGTCTCTTGAGGTCACTTTGATTGCAGCTGTTTCCGCTTGGGAAGCGGTGTGATGTGAAGGTTTCTGTTCCCGTTACAAGTGTGGTAGGGGTTACGCCGATTAGAGACGGCAGGCACCGCTCGCTTAGTGAAGAAAAGTGAATTTTCAGAGGGGATACTTCCTGCGGGGTGCGAACGTACGTCCTAGGTTTTTAGGCAATGACCTGACGTAAGGTTATTGAAATGAACCTTTAGGTGCGTTCCGAATGCTCGCTTTGGACTTTCTACCGATTAGCGTTGCCACCTTGCTACCAGCAAGTGCGGTTGGGCTCGATCTGTTTCAGCGTGAACAGGATTCGGGTCGATTCGTCCTTTATCGCGGCGCTACCTATCCGCTGACGCTGGATGATCTCGATCGTCTCCGCGATCGCGGGAATCACTTGCTGTATATCGAAAAAGATTCAGGGCCTCGCTATCAATCGTATCTGCGTCGTTTGTTGGATGCGGATTTGGTATCGAGCAACATCACACCGCAGTTGCAGGTGGGTGCCTTGAACGAGGTCGTGCTTGATTCACTCCGCTCGGCATTCGGGAATCGCGATGTCAACGAGGCAGTCGCCACGGTCAGCCAACTTGGTGCCTTGACCGCCGAAATCATTACGCGTGACGAGTTTGCCGCCAGTGACATGTTTCGCGTACTGCATCACGATTACGCAACGTTTACCCACTCAACAAATGTCGCGTTCTATTCGGCAATGTTGGCCGCCGGACTAGGCTACTCGGCCGAAGAGGTCGAACAGATCACGACCGGCGGTCTGCTTCATGATCTTGGCAAACTCGATATTGACGATCGAATCTTGTCCAAGCCAGGCAAGCTGGATGACTGGGAATTTCGCCAAGTGAAGCGTCATCCCGGTTTAGGCTTTCGCAAGCTGGCGAAACGGACCGATTTGAACGAAGGCCAATTGTTGATGGTCTACCAGCACCATGAACGGATGGATGGGCACGGATATCCGGTGGGATGTGTGGGCTCTGAAATTCATCCTTGGGCCAAAATCTGTGCGGTGGTGGACGTGTTCGAAGCACTGACCAGCCAGCGTCCTTACCGAAAACCCCTCACACGACACAAAGCACTCGAAATACTCGAGCGTGAGGGTTCCGCGTCATTCGATTCAGAGGTGTTGGAATGTTGGAAGTCAATTATCCTCAGCGCCTAAGCGGACTGATCGAACAAGTGTGCTGGGATATTCAGCTGCCTGTGGAATTGTCGGAATACTTCGCCAGCAATGGTGAGGCATCGAATTCATTTCCCACCGACGAGCGGAGCAACCAACGCATTAGCATTCGCACCCGTGCTCTGCTGTGGTCGGAAGTCACGCTTCCGTTTTGTCCGCGTCCGCGTCATCCGGTTGGAATTTATACCCGTGACTTTTCACGCACCGGCGCCGGGTTTTTAAGTTCCGTACAGTTTTTTCCCGAGGAAGAACTGCGTATTGTATTGCCCACTTTCTGGGTCCGCGTGCGAGTCACCCGAGTCCGCCGACTCGGTGAATCTTGCTTCGAAATTGGCACGATCTTGCTGCATAAGTACTCGCCCAGCGGCGATGCGTTTGAGCCATCGGCCTCAATGCAAATGGGATCCACGCTCTAATCGAGTGATCCCCATCGCCAAGCGGTTCTAAATTACTCGCACTATGCGCAGAAACATCGCTGCGTGGCGATTAAAGCATATCTTTCATTGGGATGATTGCTAGGATCAATCCTTAGTGACTGCATTCCCCTCTGCTTGTGACCCGAGGCTCGTTTCGCGTCGATACACTTGGTCGTCGGGTTTGCATCGGTCTTATTTGATCGTTTGATCAAGCAACTTTGCGATGCGTAACTCTACGCGAGACAGAAATTAACACTGATGAATGAGTGACGCAGAGCCGATGCGCAAGAAGCAACGCATAGCGATCTTGATCGAAGTCGAGACTCCGCTTCGTCGACATCTCGATGTGTTGGCAGGCATTCAACAAGTCGCGTCCACTGCCAATTGGGATACGACGCTTATCCCAGTGACGGATTTTGCTTTTTGGGACAAGCATGACCAGGCGTTCGACGGTTTCGTCGGACGCATTGGGCGATCGATGGAGATCAAAGCGAAAGAACACAAGATTCCGGCAGTGAATGTTTGGTTGAATACTGATGCGGAGAACCTGCCAGGAGTCTTTCCCGATTGGCAGCAGGCCGGAAAAATGGCGACGCAGCATCTCCTGTCCCTCGGGTTCAGGAAGCTTGCCTATGTCGGATTTACTGACCAACGCGGTGTGCAATTGCAGATCGCTGGCTACGACGCCTCGGCCCGCGAGATTGCGTTCCAGCACACCGTTGACTTGTTCGACCACGGCTATGCTCGATCTGCGGCGGATTGGCAATCATTTTCCGATCAGCTTGATGCGTTAGTGGCCACATGGGAACCACGCACTGGCATCTGCGTGTCGGATGATTCGCTCGGTCGATTCATCATCGAGCGATGTGAACAACGTGGACTGCGAGTACCACGAGAGATCGCCATCGTTTCGATGGAAAACGAGCCCTTGGTCTGTGAGTACACAAACCCTCAGCTTTCCAGTATTGATGTGGGCTACCAGCAAGTCGGAGTGCAAGCCGCATCGCTGCTTGAGCAACTGATCGCTGGTTGCGAGCCACCTGAAAATCCAACCTGGCTGCCGCCCCGTGGGATCGTCAAACGACGTTCTTCCGACGCCTATGGAGTGGCGGATCCCGATATCGCCAAATGCCTGCACTTTATCGCGACGCATGCTCACGAGCACCTCACCGTGGACGACGTGGCAACGCACGTATGCTTGTCGCGAAGAACGCTCGAACGGCGGTTCAAGCAAGAGGTGCTGTGTACGGTGGGGGAAGAAATCACTCGTGCACGGTTGGAGATGGCGAAAACACAACTCTTCGAGTCGGGGCTTTCGATCAAGATGGTTGCCCGCCGAAGTGGATTTCGTGACTCGAGCCAGCTATGTGCCGTGTTTCAGCGTGAACTAGGACTCAGCCCCGGGCAATTCAGAAAAACGCACGTGATCTCATCAACGGCTTGATCGCAAGATTCCATCGGATCATGGAATGGGTTTGTCGAGGACGAGTGCACGAACAAACTGGGGCGGCGGAGAACCAAACGACAGAACTTTGTCGTGATAGGCTTTGAGATCAAACCGGTCGCCCCACATCTGCTCGGCCTCGCGACGCAGCGCCACGTGCTCAAGATACCCAACGAAATAGGTAGGCAGTTGGGCGGACGTGATTTGGGCGCGGGTCCACTTTCCCGCCGCTTCCCGCTCTTCCTGAAACGCATCCTCGACCAACATTCGCATGCCTTCGCTGCGAGAGCCGCCATCCACATGGACCGCAAGATCAAGCAACGCGTTGGTCACATCACGCAGATACCATTTTAGGGTGATCAGTTTCAACAGCGGGTCGTGGTCGCGAAACCCTTCTTCACACATCATCCATTCCGAGTAGACAGCCCAGCCTTCGACAAAGACGCCGGACTGAAACAGATGACGCAGTTTGCCCTGGTAGCGGTTGGCATGAGCGAGTTGCAAAAAGTGTCCCGGCATCGCTTCGTGGATCGTCAGCACGTCGATCGACCGGTTGTTGTATTCACGCAGATGCGAAAGCACTTGTTTCTCGGTCCAGTCGGCGGGCGGTGGCGAGACGGCATAAAACGTGGGCTGATCGGTTTCCAAAGCTCCGGGCGAGTCGCAGTAGGCCAACGAGACGCCTCGACGAAACTCGGGCATCACGATGATTTCAAGCGGATCGGGAAAGAGGGTGATCACGTCGTTTTGGCGAAGGAACTCGGTCGCCGCGGCAACCGACTGTCGTGCGGTTTGCACGATCTCGTCTGCCTGCGGCGCATTTGCATAAGCCTTTTCCAGTCCAAACCGAATCACGGCGCGGCGAAAGGGATCGGATGGTTTTTCGGGGAACTGCGTCAGCGGGTATTGATCCTGGTACATCGGCTTGGCGATGGCGTACATCTGGTTGTGAAGCTCCTCGATCCGCCGCTCGCCAAGATCACGAA
Organism: Novipirellula sp.; assembly: GCF_041583735.1. NCBI lineage: Bacteria > Pseudomonadati > Planctomycetota > Planctomycetia > Pirellulales > Pirellulaceae > Novipirellula > Novipirellula sp. Next base: position 3,411 of record NZ_JBFHFD010000182.1, on the reverse strand, counting down.
TCTCCTGAGGCCGCAAGGGTGAGTGCAAGGCGAATGCGAGCTTTTGCTGATAGAGCTCGATCCCCAACCGGTAGTCACCTTTCGCACCAGGAAGCAACTCGGATTCCAGCCATTGTTGTTGCTCTTGAACCGCCGCTTCGGCGATTCGGATGGCGCTCGCAACGCTTTCGCGATCCTGTTTTGGCAACTCATCGAGGAACGGCCGCACATAGTTGTCGATCGACTTCAAGATGCCTAGATTCTGAGCCACCGCGGTTTTTGCGTGCACGTGCGGCACTCGCGGAACATCCAAGATCGCTCGGACCTGTTCGAAGAAACGCGGGAACTGTTCCAAACGGCTGGCGACGTTCAATAGTCGGTCACGACGCGGCGCGAAATCTCGGGCCATCAAACTGTAGACCGCATCTCCGCTGATCCCGGTATAGATCAGCGGATTCCATTTCCACTCTTGCAGTTTTGTGGCCTGCCATTGTTTGTACTCGATCGAGTGCTTCAATAGCGCAAGGTCGACTTGATTGGCGCGGCAGAGCTGCTTTGAGTCGATGCCATCAAGTTGTTTGGCGAAGTCCGAGAGCCACGCGAGCTTTCGATCTCTGGCCGCCTGACTTACATCGTCAAGCTTGCCATCAAACCGATGGTCGCCCAACGAGGTCGCCTGTACGGGCGAGAATTCGGCGAACTGGTCAATGTATTGTTCGCCGAGTCGTGCGAACTCGGCATCGACTTGTGAGTCGTCCGCCGAGAGTGCGGAAGCCATCAGTAGCGATACGAGCAACACCGCGCCAATTTTTGTCATGTCGATTCCACTTCGTCGTTCAAACAGACGCCCATTTCGATGGACGCAACATCGGGATAGAGGCATCATACGCGTTGCTTGTTGGTGATTTACGACAATCCGTTCGGCAAATGCGCAAGACTCTTGTGCGAAGCAACGTTCACGCAACAATTGGATTCTGCTTAAGGATCGCCATCTGGCATGACATGGAGATGACAATTCGAGATGAAATTCGTCCCGAACCTAGTTGGGATCTGTTGTATCTACCTCATCGTTCTTAACAGTGTACTCGGTTCGTCGAAGGGCGAGTTCACGACAGGATCTTCGACAAAGAACGTTTCCAGACCAATACCTAACGTACACGCGAATCGCCAATTGTCATGCAATTCTCCACCACAACAAAAGCCGATACTGAGTCGAAGACCGAGGACTCCGCAGAGGACTCCTCCAGCAGCAACGGGTTTGACTACCAGTTCGAAACACTTGATTGCCACGACATTCCCGGATTCGCCGGCCACGAGCTTGTCATTTCTTGTGCCGACGCCAAGTCAGGCCTGCGTGCCTTCATCGCGATTCACAACACGTCGCTTGGACCAGCGTTGGGCGGTTGCCGGATGTGGCGTTACGCGAGCGACGAGGAAGCGTTGACCGACGCGCTGCGATTGAGTCAAGGGATGAGCTACAAACATGCGGTGGCGGCTACCCAGCAGGGTGGAGGCAAAGCGGTTATCGTTGGCGATCCGCGCCGCGACAAATCCGACGCCTTATTCCAAGCCTTTGGACGCTTCGTTGATTCGCTGGGCGGTCAATACGTTACCGCCGAAGATGTCGGGGTGTCGGTTGATGATATGGTCTCCGTGCGTCGGCAAACCAAGCACGTCGCTGGTTTACCAACTTCGATGGGCAGCAGTGGTGATCCATCCCCCATCACGGCGTATGGCGTCTACTGTGGAATCCAGGCTGCCGTCGCATTTAAGCAGCGCCGACCCTATGACGTACGAGCTCGATTCGACAACGTCACGGTGGCTGTCCAAGGAGTAGGAAACGTTGGCTACGCGCTATGTCGCCATTTGCACAGCGCTGGCGCCAAGCTTGTCGTGACCGATGTTCATCAATCGAATGTTACGCGAGCATGCAGCGAGTTTTCGGCGACCTCGGTTGCTCCGGAAGCAATCTACGATGCTTCGGCCGACGTATTTGCCCCCTGTGCGCTTGGTGGCACCGTCAATTCCCAAACCGCCCTACGCTTGAAATCGGCGATCGTTGCGGGGGCTGCGAACAATCAACTCGCCGATCCTGCGGTGGCCAAGACGTTGACGGATCGCAATATCCTTTATGCCCCTGACTACGTGATCAATGCGGGGGGAATCATCAACATTTCCTATGAGAAACAGGGTTACAATTTAGATAAGGCAATGCGTTATACCGAGCGGATCGGCGAAACATTGACGGAAATCTTCCAGCGTGCAAAGACGGAAGAAATTTCAACCGCCGAAGTTGCTGACCGCATTGCACAAGAACGGCTCGGCGCATCCCCTTCTCGGCAGTGAATTACGGATTCAGCAGTCAAAACAAAAAGGCCTTTGGGCCAGCGGATTCGACGTAGCTTGCCGGTGACATCCAGGGGAGCCATCTCTAGCCCTCTCTATCAAAGGCCCACAATTGATCACAATTCACTTGAACAGTTCGTTGTTCTGAAGTGAGATAGACTTCCAGTCTGTCATTCCAGTGCTAACCGACTGGAAGCGTATCCGACTGATTGTCCGTTCATTGCTTCGCGGGCCCAATCCTCCTTTTCTGCCAAGGTACCAAGTCAATATGACGAATCAAATGAATAGTCTCCTTCGACTGCTGCCGCTTCTTTTCGTGGTCGCAACCGCGATAACGGCCAACGCCAAATCGCCGAACGTCGTTTTGATCCTCTCTGACGATCAGGGGTACACCGACTATGGTTTCATGGGGCACAAGGAAATCGAAACGCCGAACCTTGACCAGCTTGCCAAAGAGAGCACGTTGTTTCGTCGTGGCTATGTTCCAACCGCATTGTGTCGCCCCGCGCTATCGACGCTCATCACGGGGCTCTATTCGCATCAGAACAAGACGACCGGAAACGACCCCGCTCGCACCCCCGCAAACGAAGCTCACGCCGAAATGGCGGGGAAAGAGGCTCGCGAGCTGCTGATCTCACACATTGACCGCACTGGCGCCTTGCCTCAGTGGCTGGCCAAGAAGGGTTACGTTAGTTTCCAAAGCGGAAAGTGGTGGGAAGGATCTTTTGAGCGCGGTGGTTTCACCGAAGGAATGACCAAGGGGTATCCGAATCCGGGTGGTCGGCATGGGGATGCGGGATTGGCGATCGGACGCGAAACCATGACGCCGGTCACTGAGTTTATCAATCGCAGCGTGGAAGCGGAAACGCCATTTTTCCTTTGGTACGCACCGGTGATGCCACACACACCCCACAACCCGCCCGCTCGACTTCTTGAGAAGTACCTGAAAAAGGGAGTGCAGAAACGAATCGCACAGTACTACGCGATGTGCGAATGGTTCGACGAAACCTGCGGAACGCTGTTGGACCACATCGACGACGCGGGAATTGCCGACGAGACGCTTGTCATCTACGTCACGGACAACGG